>JBCKBR010000009.1:0-41327 GCA_038911065.1 Gaiellales bacterium
CGGGGTTGTGGCGTCCGCCCCCATCACGAAATCTCGACCCCATCACGAAATCGAGCAATGGTCAGCGACCGGCAAAGGCCTCTGCGAGCGACTCTTCGAGGATCGCAAATCCCTCGTCAAGATCCTGCGTATCCGCCACCAACGGCACCAATACGCGAATCACATTCGAGTAGATGCCCGCAGCCATCAGCAACAAACCGCGCTCGCGCGCCAACGCGACCGTGCGGCCCGTCTCCTCGACCGCCGGCTCCTTCGACAGGCGGTCGCGCACGAGCTCGATCGCCAACATTGCACCCATGCCACGCACCTCGCCAACAGCTTCGTGGCGCGCTGCGATTCCGTCCAAGCGGGATCGCAGGTCATCGCCAAACGCCTGCGCGCGCGCCTGATAGTCGGCATCAAGCACGTCGTCGAGCGCGACGATCGCTGCAGCACACGAAATCGGATTGCCACCGAACGTGCCCCCCAGTCCGCCCGGATGCACGGCATCCATCAGGTCGGCGCGGCCGGTCACGCCCGCGAGCGGCAGGCCACCACCCATCGACTTACCCCACGTCGCGAGATCCGGCGAAACACCGAAATGCTCAATCGCCGACGGCGTGCCCGTGCGGCCCATGCCGGACTGGACTTCGTCATCGATGTAGAGGATCCCGTGCTCTTGGCAGAGCTCGAAGACACCCTGAATAAAGCCCTCCGGTGCTGGCAGAAAACCACCCTCACCCTGCACGGGCTCGTAGATCACGGCCGCGACGGCAGACGGATCGATCTGTGACTTGAAGACCTTCTTCAGGCCCGCCAACGCATCGGCACCCGACACGCCGCGATAGGGGTACGGGCCAGGCGCGCGGTAAATTTCTGGCGCGAACGGGCCAAAGCCCTTCTTGTACGGCATCGGCTTCGACGTCAGGCTCATCGCCAGCGATGTGCGGCCGTGAAAGCCCTGCTCGAAGGAGATGATCGCCTGCCGCCCCGTCGCATAGCGCGCGATCTTGACGGCATTCTCGACCGCCTCGGCACCCGAATTGACCAGCAAGCCCTTGAACGGCCCTGCTCCGGGGTGACACGCGACCATCCGCTTGACGACCTCGATGTAGGGTTGGTACTGGACGATCGAGTAGCACTGGTGCATGTAGCGCGTGGCCTGCGCTTGCACGGCCTCGACGACTGCCTCCGGCGTATGCCCGCCGTTGAGCGTGCCGATACCACCGACAAAGTCGATAAATTCGCGCCCGTCGACATCGGTGATCCGCGCGCCGTGCGCGTGGTCCACGAAGATCGGCTGCGTGTAGACGGATGCCGACACCCAGCGCTCGCGCTCGGCCTGTAGCGCCGCCGTGTTTGCACCAATTCCCTGATCGATCGCCATCGTGTGCCTCCTCGCCGCGCGAACGCGACGCTCAGAATGCTGATCAGCATACCTCTGATTCGTACAGAAAATCCACCCGATGGGTTGAGCGTCTACGATGCACCGAGGAGGCGAGACCCATGGCGACCGTAGACACTGCAGCACTACAGGAAATGGCCCAGAAGCACCTGTGGCTTCATTTCACCCAGATGGCGGGCTACGACCCAGCCAAGCACCCCGTAATGGTGCGCGGCGAGGATATCTATCTCCATGATTCCGATGGCAATCGCTACATGGATTTCCTGAGTGGTCTCTTTACAGTCCAGATTGGCTACTCGTACGGCGAGGAGATCGGCCAGGCGATGCTCGAGCAGGCGATGGAGCTGCCGTACTACACCAACTGGACCTACTCGCATCCCAAGGCGATCGAGCTTGCAACCAAGTTGGCCGAGATCTCGCCTGACAGCATTGACCGTTCGTTCTTCGTCTCGGGCGGGTCCGAGGGCGTCGAAGGTGCGATCAAGTTAGCGCGCAGCTATCACAACGCCAATGGTGAGCCGATGCGCCGCAAGGTGATCGCGCGCAAGATCGCCTATCACGGCACGACCTACGGCGCCCTCTCCCTAACCGGCATCACCAGCATTCGCGCGCCGTTCGAGCCACTGATGAGCGGCGTGCGTCACGTTTCGCCGACCAACCCGTACCGCTGCGGGCACTGCGCTGATGCTGGCGGCTGCAATCTGAAGTGCGCCGAAGAGGTCGCCGAGGTGATCGAGTTCGAGGATCCCTCGACCGTCTCGATGGTAATCATGGAGCCCGTCCAGAATGCGGGCGGTTGTTTTACGCCCCACCCCGAGTATCACCAGCGGGTCGGTGAAATCTGCAAGGAGTACGGCGTACTCCACGCCGCCGACGAGACGATCTGTGGCTATGGCCGTCTCGGCGAGTGGTATGGATCCCAGCGCTTCGACTACCAGCCCGACATCATCACCTGCGCCAAGGGCCTGACCAGCGGCTACCAGCCGATGGGAGCCGTCATGTTCGGCCCCCGCATCGCGGACAAGCTCAACTCGACGGAGGAAATGTTCTTGCATGGCATTACCTTCGGCGGGCATCCGATCGTTGCCGCCGCGGCGCTGAAGAACCTCGAAATCATGGAACGCGAGGGCGTGCTCGACAACGTTCGCAACAATCAGGATTACCTTCGCGACCAGTTGCTCGGATTGAAGGACCGCTACGAAATTATCGGCGACGTGCGCGGTGCCGGCTACTTCTGGGCGATGGAGCTCGTCAAGGATCGTGCCACCAAAGAGTCGTTCTCAGACGACGAGTGCAACGTCCTCTTGCGCGACACGCTGTCACCAATGTTGATCGGCGAGGGCCTGCTGTGTCGCGCCGACGATCGTGGCGACCCGGCCATCCAAATCTCGCCGCCGCTGATCACCACGCGTGACCAGATCGACGAGGCGATTGCCGTCTTCGACAAGGTCTTGCCGCAGGTGCAGGACCGGATGGCGAAGCTCTAGTTCAGACGGGTTTAGCGACCGCAACTGTCGCCGTCGAACGACTCAGTAGCACCAGTCCGAGTCCGGCCAACGCGAAGAACGCCCCAATGCCGTAGACCGCGCTGTACCCGAAGCCGTCGGCGGCGAATCCCAGCATTGGCCCAGCGACGGCAAAGCCGAGATCAAATCCGCCGGTGTACACCGCCAACGCGGCTCCACGCCGGTGCGGCGGCGTGCGGTCGATCGCCATCAGCGCGAGGGCGGGGAATAGTAGCGACCACGCGGCACCGCAGATCATGCCGCCGACGATGGCAATCCACCATGTTGGCGAAACGCCAATGATCACGATGCCGACAAAGGCGAGGCCGAATGCCATTAGGCCCGTACGGAATGAGCCCAGTCGATCGGGGAGATGCCCGAGCACGATCCGCCCAAGAAATGTCGCTGCGCCATACGCGGCGATCACATAGGAGCCTCCCCCACCATCACGGAAGTCGAATGTGAGCACCGCGAAACCGACGATCCCAGCCATCACGACGCCGCCGAAGGCGAGCCCGAGTCCCGGACGCAACGCCTCGCGTGGAATCGACAAACCACGCGCCTCACTGTGAGGCGGCGGCACGATGATCCCGATCAGACCGAACAGTGCAACCGCAGGCGCGACGACGAGTAGCAACGCCGCGGCGTTATAACTGACGTGGTCGATCAATAGTTGCGCCAGCAACGGCCCGCCACCGAACCCGGCCCAGATGCTGAGACCGAAGAGCGAGATCGCCTGGCCACGACGATGTTCTGGCGCGAGGTAGATCGCCCAGACCAGGCCGGCCGTAAAGACGAATGCCTGGCCGACCCCCTGCAGCGCACGCGCGAGCAGCAGAATCCACGCAGCGTCGGCGACGAAGTACAAGGCGCCGCCAGCGATCAGCAGGCCAAACCCCGCGACGATCACGATGCGCGGCCCGCGATGATCGATCCCCGCCCCCGCCACCAGCCGGAAGGCCAGTGCTGCCACAGAGAGCACGGTAATCGTCCAACCAACCAGCACCGCATCGCCACCGAGCCGCCCGGTTACAAGCGCCGGCACAATCGAAAAACTGGCTCCCAGAGCCAAAAACGCGCCACACGACGCGAGCACGAGCCGTGCAAAGGCAATTCGTCGAGGGGAACGCAGGTTGATCAGCGCCATTGCCGAACCATACGATGTCGTGCCTTCCGCTTTGACCAACCAGCCAGATGTGTCTACACTCTCTGCCAATGCGCACTTTGCCGCACACGCACGAAGGGACTCTCGGCCGCTTGGTTTCCACCAGCGGCCATCGGGTCGTGGCGTCCGCGCAGATCTCCCTGCTCCTGCTGCTTGTCGGCCTCCTTCCCCGCTAAGGGGAATGCTTTGGCTTACGCGCCGCCTACCCGGCGCAGACAACGACCAGACCACAGGACAGGTGCGCCAATTTGCACCAGCAATTGGAAGGGGGCACGATGAGCACAGACAAGAGCAATTACGTCAAGATCTTCGACACGACGCTGCGTGACGGCGAGCAGTCGCCTGGGATCAGCCTGAACCCGCAGGAGAAGCTGGAGATCGCGCGCCAGCTCGAGCGGCTCAAAGTGGACATCATCGAAGCCGGCTTCGCGATCTCGTCGCCCGGCGAGGTCGAGGGCATTGGCCTCGTGGCGAAGCACGTGCGCAGCTGCACGATCGCGTCGCTCAATCGCACACAACAGGCGGACATCGACGCCTCGTGGGAGGCACTGAAGAACGCGGAGAGCCCGCGCTTCCACGTCTTTATCGCGACCAGCGACCTGCACATGGAACACAAGCTGCGCATGACGCCCGAGCAGGTGCTCGAGCAGACACGCGATGCCGTCACCTACGCGCGCACGAAGGTGGCCGACGTCGAGTTCTCCTGCGAAGACGCGACGCGTTCGCGCCCAGAATTCATGGCCGAGGTAGTACGCACGGCCCTGGCAGCAGGCGCCACGACGATCAACATCCCGGATACGGTCGGCTACACCACGCCGGACGAATATCGCGAGATTCTGACGACGCTCTATGCCAACGTGCCGGAATTGCACGGGGCGACGCTGAGCGTCCACACCCATAACGATCTCGGTCTGGCGACCGCGAACTCGCTTGCTGGTGTCCAGGTAGGGGCACGACAGGTCGAGGTTGCAATCAACGGCATCGGCGAGCGCGCGGGCAACTCGGCACTCGAAGAGATCGTGATGCTCTTGAAGACGCGTCATGCCGTGTTTGGTCTGGAGACCGGCATCGAGACCCGCGAGATCGCGCGTTCGAGCCGGCTGATCTCGCGCCTGACCGGCTATCCCGTGCAGCCCAACAAGGCAATTGTCGGCAAGAACGCCTTCGCCCACGAAGCTGGCATCCATCAGGACGGTATGCTCAAGCATCGCCGTACGTACGAGATTATGGATGCCGAGTCGATCGGGCTTGCACACAACGAGCTCGTGCTCGGCAAGCACTCGGGCCGTCACGCGCTCCAGAAGGCATACGCCGACATGGGCTACGTCGTCGAAGGCGACGATCTCAAGCGTGCCTTTGGACGCTTCAAGGAGATCGCAGATCGTAAGAAGACCATCTCGATGTTGGACCTAGAAGCGTTGCTCGACGACCAGTCTCGGGTCACGACCCAACGGTTCGTCTTGACACGTCTGGCGTTGACGACGGCGACAGGCGAAATCTCGCGTGCCGAAGTGACCGTGCAAGAGGGCGACGTGACCCACACGGCAACCGGCGAGGGTGATGGCCCGATCGACGCCGCCTTCAATGCGCTCGGCGAGATTGTTGCGACCACGGCAACGCTGCGCGAGTTCAACGTCAATGCAGTGACCGGTGGGCAGGATGCACTCGGTGACGTGCGCGTCGTGCTCGAAGAAAATGGTCGCACCTATACGGGCCAGGCCGTCGCACCCGACATCACAGAAGCGGCCGCGCATGCCTACCTTCGTGCAGCCTCGCACGCCGCGGCCGGCGAACCCAACCCGATGGCTCGCGAGAGCCTCTAAGAATATGCACAGCAAACGGAGCTATTGACGTGAAGATCGCAGTCCTCCCCGGTGATGGCATCGGACCCGAAACGACACGGGTGGCACTTGCCGTGCTCGCAGCTGCTGGCGACGCCTATGGCTTCTCGGCAGAAATTTCGGAGTATCCCTTCGGCGGCAACGCGATTGATTCGCATAATGATCCGTTTCCTGACGAGACGCGAGTCGCGATCAAGCAGGCCGACGCGGTCCTCAAGGGCGCTGTTGGCGGCCCGCTCTGGGACGCCGGGGAGGTCCGGCCCGAGCAGGGACTGCTTGCGCTCCGCGCCGAACTCGGCGTCTACGCCAATATCCGCCCGATCCGACGCTGGACAAAGAAGCTCGCCTCGCCGCTCCGCGACGAGCTGATCGAGGATCTCGACATGATCATCATCCGCGAGTTGACGGGTGGGCTCTACTTCGGACCGAAAGAACTGACAGCAACGACGGGCATGGACACGTGCCGTTACTCCGTCGAAGAGGTCGAGCGTGTTGCCCGCTACGCGTTCGAGCTCGCGCGCACGCGCCGCGGCAAGGTCTGCTCCGTCGACAAGCAGAACGTCCTATCGAGTTCGAAGCTCTGGCGCAGTGTCGTCGTGGAACGCGTCGCCCCCGACTATCCCGATGTCGAGCTCTCCCACCAGTTGGTAGATTCGATGGCCATGAAGCTGATCGAACAGCCGATGGCGTACGACGTGATCGTCACCGAAAACATGTTCGGCGACATCTTGTCCGACCTCGCAGCGAGCCTCTCCGGCGGCATTGGCCTTGCGCCGAGCTCGTCGCTCGGCGCGTCGCGTCCGGGCCTCTACGAGGCGATCCACGGCTCGGCTCCCGATATTGCAGGCAAGGGTATTGCCAATCCGACGGCGATGGTCTTGACGCTCGCGATGATGCTGCGCGATCTCGATCAGGTCGAGGCCGCTGACGCCGTCGAGCACGCCGCCATCCACTGTCTTGAGCACGGCCCGACCACGCCAGACCTCGGCGGCTCGGCATCCACTAACGAAGTCGGCGCGGCAATCGCGGCGCTGATCCTAAACCGCGAGGAATCAAAATGAGCGACACAGCTCTAGAAATGGCACGTAAGCGCGAAACAGCTCTAGAAATGGCACGTAAGCGCACCGGCCGCATGAGTGGCGGAGAGGCGATCATTCGATCGCTCGAAGCGGAAGGCGTGGAGATCTGCTGGGGCATCCCCGGCGGCGCGATCCTGCCGCTCTACGACGCCTTCATGTCGTGCGAACACACAATCCAACACGTCCTCGTCCGGCACGAGCAGGGCGCGGGGCATATGGCGCAGGGGTATGCCCGCGCCACCGGCAAGGTTGGGGTCTGCATCGCCACCAGTGGACCCGGCGCAACAAACCTTGTCACCCCCATCGCCGATGCGTTTCTCGACTCGACGCCACTCGTGGCAATCACCGGGCAGGTGCCGACGCATCTGATCGGCACGGATGCGTTCCAAGAGGCGGATATCACCGGCATCGTGATGCCAATCGTCAAGCACTCGTTCTTGTTGCAGCGCGCCGAAGACATTCCCCGCGCCATCTGCGAGGCATTCCATATCGCCAGCACGGGTCGGCCTGGCCCCGTGCTCGTCGACATTCCCAAGGATCTCCAGCTGGCCGAGTTCGATTTCGCGTACCCCACGGAAGTGGATCTGCCCGGCTATCGCACAGATCATCTGGACGTCTCCGAGAGCATTGCTGCTGCCGCAAAGTTGATTGTAGAATCCAAGCGCCCCGTGTTGTACGTCGGCGGAGGCATCATCAACGCCGAGGCCTCAGAAGACCTGATCCTGCTCGCCGAAGTGATGCAAGCGCCCGTTACCACGACGCTGCTCGCCAAGGGCGCCTTCCCCGACTCGCACCCACTGTCGGTGCAGATGCCTGGCATGCACGGTTCGAAGTATGCGAACTGGGCCATGGGCCGTTCCGATTTGCTGCTCAACATCGGAGCGCGTTTCGATGATCGCGTGACGGGCAAACTCGATGCCTTCGCGCCGGGAGCAAAGGTCATCCACTTCGACATTGATCCAGCGGAGATCTCGAAGAATCGGTATGCAGACGCCGCGATCCTCGGCGACCTTAAGGTGACGCTCCCCGCACTGCGCGATGCCGTGCTGGAGCGGCAGAACAGTGTCCGCGTCGAGAACCAGAGCCAATGGTTGCGCGATGTACAAGGCTGGCGCAGCGAAAACCCCTTCCGTTATCGCAAGGGCGAGAAGCTCAAGCCGCAGTACGTCATCGAGGAATTCGGCCGCGCCCTCAAGGGGAAGGACGTGATCTGGGTGACCGGCGTCGGTCAGCATCAGATGTGGGCTGCGCAGTTCCTCTCGGTCGATGGCCCGCGCCGCTGGATCACCTCGGGTGGGCTCGGCACGATGGGCTTCGGCGTGCCGGCGGCGATCGGTGCGCAACAAGGGTGTCCCGATGCGTACGTCGTCAACATTGACGGCGATGGCTGCTTCCAGATGACGATGCAGGAGCTGGCGACCGCGATCTGTTACGACGTGCCCGTGATCCACGCCGTGATGAACAACGGCTGGCTGGGGATGGTGCGGCAGTGGCAGGAGCTCTTCCACGACGAGCGCTTCTCCGAGACCAACCTGTTCACCACGGTCCCCGATTACGTCAAGCTGGCTGAGGCCTATGGCTGCCTCGGACTGCGCGCCGAAACGGAGGCCGAAGTCGATGCGGTGATCGCCGAGGCAATCGCCGCCCGTCGCCCAACCGTGATCGACTTCCGCATCGACCACGACGAGAAGGTCTACCCAATGGTGACGCCGGGTGCCGGCGCCCACGACATGATCGACCAGGAGTGGGATAACGAATGGGTCGAGGAAGGCGTCTAATGGCAACACCAGGACACCACACACTGAGCGTGCTCGTTGAGAACCGGCCGGGCGTGCTCTCGCGCGTCTGTGGCCTCTTCTCGCGTCGCGGCTTCAATATCGATAGCCTCGCCGTCGGCCCGACCGAACGAGCCGACCGCTCGATCATCACGATTCGCGCCGACTGCACGCGCCACTCAGTCGAGCAGGTCGTCAAGCAACTCGACAAGCTGATCGACGTGATCCACGTCCTCGAAGTGCTGCCCGACATGGCAATCGAGCGCGAGCTCCTGCTGATCAAGGTCAAAGCCGAGCCGGAAAATCGTCTCGAGATTATCCGACTTGCCGAGGTATTCAACTCGCGCGTCGTGGATGCCGGCAATGACGCACTCCTGCTGGAGTGCGTGGAGCATCCCGACCGCCTTGCAGCACTCGAGGAACTCCTATCGCCCTACGAGATCATCCAGGCGGTACGCACGGGTCGCGTCGCGATGACGCGAGCCTCAATTACCGACGAGGACAGTCGCCACACGCTCCGCATTGTCGGGTAGTGGACGCCTTATACACCAGCACGTCGTACATTTCCGACACGGCGCTACGCGTCACATCACATCAAGCGAGAAGGAAGGCAAGGCATGGCAACGCTCTATTACGAATCTGATGGCGATTTTGGAGCCCTCAAAGGCAAGCGGATCGTCGTCGTGGGTTACGGCTCTCAAGGGCACGCGCATGCGCTGAACCTGCGCGAGTCGGGTGCAGATGTGACCGTGGCAGTCCGACCCAATTCTGAAGGTTGGGCCCGTGCAGAAAGCCATGGCTGGACACCACAGACGCCTGCTGACGCCTGCAAGGACGCTGATGTCATCGCAATGATGGTGCCGGACCATATCCAGGCCGAGCTCTGGCGCAGCACGATCAAGGATCTTGTTAAGCCGGGCGCGACGCTGCTCTTTACGCACGGCTTTTGCATTCACTTCGGCCAGATCGAACCCCCAACCGACGCCAACGTCGTGATGGTGGCCCCGAAGGGTCCCGGCCATCTCGTGCGCCGCCTCTACACCGAAGGTGCGGGCGTACCCGCACTGATCGCCATCGAGAACGACGCCACGGGCGACGCCAAGCAGATCGCTATGGCCTGGGCCATCGGCATCGGCTCGGCACGTGCCGGCGTGATCGAGACGACCTTCCGCGAAGAGACCGAGAGCGACCTATTCGGAGAGCAGGCCGTGCTCTGCGGCGGCGCCACGGCACTGATCGAGGCAGGCTTTGAGACGCTGGTCGAGGCGGGCTATGCCCCCGAGATCGCGTACTTCGAGGTGCTCCACGAGCTGAAGCTGATCGTTGACCTGCTCTACGAAGGTGGCATGGATTGGATGCGTTATTCCATCTCCGACACCGCTGAGTACGGCGACCTGACGCGCGGTCCGCGCGTGATTGGCCCGGAGAGCCGTGCTGCGATGCGGGAGATCCTCGGCGAGATCCAGCGCGGCGAGTTCGCGCGCGAGTTCATCGCCGAGAACCTGACCGGCCGCACAACGATGCGCATGCTCCGCATGCGCGCCGCCGAGAGCCAGTTGGAAGTGGTTGGCGCCGAGCTCCGCTCGATGATGCCATTTGTGTCCCAGGCTCGTAAGAAGGCGCAAGAGGTCTAAGCACGACGCGACGCGGGGCACGCTGCGAGGCGTGTCCCGCGTCGCTGTCCGCCTGCTCATCTGTTCGATGGTCGCGCTCATGCTCGCTGCCTGTGGTGTCAGGCGGGAAATGTGACCATGGTGGCCGTGAAGGCATGGATCTGGTTGAGGCCACCGACCGGGCCCAACTCGCCCTGACAAAACGCTCCCACCAGCGGCACGTCGAGCAGCTCTGCAACCACACCCGCATCATGATGATCGCTCCCAAACATCTGTCGGCCGCGGCCATTACAGGCGAAGAGCAATGCCCCACCAACCGGCCCCGCGAGCGCGCCGAGGACGCGGCGGAGATCCGCATCTGCCCCCTGCCCATCGCGCACATGGAATCGGAATGTCTGTCCGACGCGTGGTTCTGCCGCAATCGCAATACCACCACTCTCGGGCTCCACGCCCAAGAGTCCACGTACCAGAAAGTCACCCACGCCATAGTCTGGGCGATTCTCGTCGATCACGATGCCTGCCATCAGACCCGCCCGAGCCAGCTGTAGATCCTCGGGTGACAACCCGCCGAGTACCGCATGGAGTTGCTCAACGGCGGGTTTGCTCGCTAGCTCTAGGACGACGTTGCGCTCTGCCGCCGTCACGACAAGGTCGCTGCCGATCGGTCGCGCACCCTGCGAAACGATCGTCTCCACACCCGGCACGTCGAGCCGAATACCAACAGCGCCAACCGTTGCAATGCCGCCCGTATGGAACAGCCGCGCCGAACCTGGACCATGGCCGCCGGTAAACCCTCCGACGAGTCGCACACCCCGACCATCCGCAACGCGCAGGAGCTGCTCGACGGGCATCGTGTAGGGATCGGCAAACACCACGACGACGCCCGGCTGGTCGGGCAGATCCGTGGCATCGTCGATCGCGAGTACTGCAACCTGATCAACGGGAAGGACTGCCGCCCAGAGGCTCATTGCCGTCTCGCGCTCGACCTCCTCACCGACGCCGATGACACCGCCCGGGATCACCGCTCCTGCTAACTCTGCCTGGGGGAATCGGCGCAAAACGGCGCTCCGAATCGTGTCTGCCTCGTCACGAAAGCCCTCGGACGCAGTCACCACCACCAGCGTCGGCGCAGCACCATCGAGTGCCAGCTCGAGCTGGTCGGCGGCCGCCCCGACGGCAATTTCTGGATCCTCATGGTGGACAAGCTGCGAGGCATACCGAAACATGTCGCCACAGTCTGACCGGTTACCCTCCCCACCGCTCGCGCGACCCCACTACGCTGCGCTCTCACCTTCGATCGAAAGGCCCTCAGATGGCGACACGAGCCAACATGGAGACGAGCATGGGGATGATCGTCCTCGAGCTGTATCCCGATGACGCACCAAAGACCGTCGCGAACTTTACGAAGCTTGCGGGCGAAGGCTATTACGACGGCCTGATCTTTCACCGCGTAATCCCGGACTTCATGATCCAGGGCGGCTGCCCCGAGGGCACCGGCACCGGTGGCCCCGGCTACCAGTTTGAAGACGAGCAGAACAGTCACAATGTTGATCGCGGCAAGTTGGCGATGGCGAATGCGGGCCCGAACACGAACGGCTCCCAGTTTTTCATTGTCACAGCCGAGGATTGCGGCTGGCTGAAGGGCAAGCACACCGTCTTCGGTGCCATCGTTGAAGGCATGGACGTGATTGACGTCATCTCCGCTGTCGACCGTGACGGGCGCGATGTGCCGAGCGAGCCGATCACGATGACGATCACGATCGTCGAAGACTAGGTTGTCGCTGGCGTCGCCGATTTCGTGATGGGGGGGGCGGATGCCACATCCGCGCGGTTGTGGCATCCGCCCCCCATCACGAAATCCTCAGCGCCGCCGCGCGACTAACACCACACCTCTCCACCGCACGAAGCTGAACACGGACTATCGAGAAATGCCGTCCCGATCACGTTGGTAGCGATACTACGCGTGACGCTCCCAACTTAGACCCACCCCAGGGCACGCGTAACGAAACTTAGGTCAGCACCACTCAGATTTGCATCCTTCAGATCCGCGTCCGTCAGATCCGCATGCGTCAGATTCGCACCGGTCAGATTCGCACCCCTCAGGTTCGCATTCGTCAGATTCGCATTCGTCAGGTTCGCGTTCGTCAGATCCGTATCCGTCAGATTCGCACGCGCCACAAACGCACCCGTCAGATCCGCACCCGTCAGATCCGCACGCGCCAGATCCGCATCCGTCAGAATTATACGCGTCAGAATTGCACGCGTCAGGTTCGCATCCGTCAGGTTCGCACGCGTCAGGTTCGCATCCGTCAGGTTCGCATCCGTCAGATCCGCACGCGTCAGGTTCGCATCCGTCAGATTCGCATCCGTCAGATCCGCACGCGTCAGATCCGTACCCGTCAGAATCGCACCCCTCAGATTCGCATCCGTCAGATTCGCATCCGTCAGATTCGCACGCGTCAGAATCGCACCCCTCAGATCCGTATCCGTCAGATTCGCACGCGTCAGATCCGCACCCCTCAGATCCGCACGTGCCAGATCTGCACCCGTCAGATCCGCACGCGTCAGGTTCGCACCCCTCAGATTGAGGGGCACCGACGCGTCAGCCGCACGCGCCGCGATGCGCGCTAGTGCTTCCTCCGTACTCAAATGCTCCAGAAAATCATCAGCCATACCACTGACGATACTGCAACGCACAGCACACGATGAGCAAGCCTGGCGCGCTCAACGGGTCGGTGTCTTTTCCGGGTGGCATAGTTTCCGTCACAGGGGAAGGAAGCCGGGGTATGCGCGCATATGGCGCTCGCAACTTAGGCCCACCCCCGGGGGTTTACCCACACCATTGTCAATTTCGCCACTAACGCCGGAACACTCAGCGCCACCTGTACCGCCACGGCAGTCCGCGCGCACTCGTCAGGTCCACACTCGTCAGGTCCACCCTCCTCAGGTTCGCACCCTTCAGGTTCACATCCGACAAGTTCACATCCGTCAAATTCGCATACGTCAGGTTCGCACTCGTCAGGTTCGCATGCCACAGGTTCGCACCCGACAAGTTCACACCCCACAGGTTCGCATGCCACAGGTTCGCACTCGACAGGTTCGCACCCGACAGGTTCGCATGCCACAGGTTCGCACCCGTCAGGTTCGCACCCGACAGGTTCGCATCCGTCAGGTTCGCATGCCACAGTTTCGCACTCGTCAGGTTCGCACTCAGCAGGTTCGCATCCGTCAGGTTCGCATCCTCCAGGTTCGCAACCGTCAGGTTCGCACCCGTCAGGTTCGCACCCTCCAGGTTCGCACCCTCCAGGTTCGCACCCGTCAGATTCGCACCCCTCAGATTGAGGGGCACCGACGCGTCAGCCGCACGCGCCGCGATGCGCGCTAGTGCTTCCTCTGTACTCAAACGTTCTGGAATATCCTGATCATCAGCCATATCGGCGATGATACTGCAACGCGCAGCACTCGATGAGCAAGCCTGGCGCGCTCGACGGGTCGGTGTCTTTCCCGAGTGGCATAGTTTTCGTCACAAGGGAAGGGGGCCGGGACAATCCGTGCGGAGACTTGTGCAGATTCGATCCACCCCCATCACGAAATCTCTAAGCCACTGATTGGGCTCGACGGCGGGTACCAGCCCACGGCTAGCGACATTCGGTACTATCCGTCGTGCAGATCAGGGGGCCGCCGGGTCTCCTCGGAGACCGGGAGGAACGTCCGGACACCACAGGGCAGCGTGCTAGGTAACGCCTAGGCGGGGAAACCCGACGGCAGAGCGCCACAGAAAACAGACCGCCCAACCTCGGTTGGGTAAGGGTGAAACGGTGCGGTAAGAGCGCACCAGCGGCCTCGGTGACGAGGTCGGCTCGGCAAGCCCCACGCGGTGCAACGCCAAACAGGAACGACGAAGCTGCTCGCTGAGTTCCGGGTAGGCGGCTCGAGCGGCCTGGCAACAGGTCGCCTAGATAGATGGCTCCCCTCGACAGAATCCGGCGTATCGATCTGCACAGCAGCGCCCCCGCCCATCAGCGGGGGCGCTGGCCTTTACTCAGTCCACCGATCAGCGACCAGAGCGCGATAGCCTTCAGGAATGATCGCCTCGGTCTCGCTCATCACGTATCCGCGCAAAGAATTGCGCTGGGCATTCGGACGGATGGGTCTCGACCGACCCGACCTCGCGCAGACACCCGGTCTTGGGTTTCGCCGCATGGTCGGAACAGCCCAGGGACGATCGTTCGCGTGGAAGCCCGACCTGCTGCGCTGGGGACTGATCGCCGCCTGGGACAACGAGGAGTACCTCGATGCCTTTCTCTCTGAGTCGCCGATTGTCGATCGCTGGCGCGAGCATGCCGCAGAGGTCTGGACGATGCGGATGGTGCCGATCAAGTCTGCTGGTGCTTGGGGTGGCTCGAACCCGTTTCCCGCGCAAGATCCCCCAGCAGGCGATGGCCCCTACGCAGTCATCACCCGCGCGACGCTGCGGCCACACAAAACACGTCGATTCTATGGGGCCGTGCCCCCCATCGACCTCGACCTCGCTCGAGCCGAAGGTCTGCTCGGCAGCATCGGCTTTGGCGAGTCGCCATTGGGTCGTCAGGGCACACTCTCCTTGTGGTCATCACTCGAAGCCATCAAGAGCTTTGCCTATGGCACCGCTGCGCACCGCGAGGCGATGCGTCGACGCGAAGACGAAGCGTGGTACTCCGAAGAGCTGTTCGCACGCTTTCGTCCGACCGCCAGCGAGGGCACCTGGGATGGAGTCGATCCACTTGGGTCGCTGATCGTCCAATGATTTTGCTCTATCTGTTGGCCGCCGCGCAGGCCCTAGCGGCGATCGTTGTCCTGGCGCGTCTAACGCGCGGCAAGGACCGCCCCGTGCCACTCAGCATTGGTGCCGCAGCGCGCCCTGGCTCGATCAGTGTCGTCATTCCCGCCCGCAACGAAGCGCAACGGATTAGCCCACTGCTGGCAGCACTGACAGAGACCGGGCCTGTGGTGCGCGAGGTAATCGTGATTGACGATCGTTCGAAGGATGGCACCGCCGAGATCGTGGCCCAGTTTGCGCTGCTCGATGCGCGCATCCGCGTCGTGCGCAGCAAGAAGCGCGACAAGCGCTGGGTTGGCAAACAGCATGCCCTGCAACAGGGGCTCGAGCTCGCCGCTGCACCGTGGACGCTCTGCCTCGATGCCGATACCTGTCCCGACCCGGCCCTACCCGACGCACTGCTGGCGACAGTCGATGAGCATGGCTACGACGTCGTCTCTGCTGGCCCGCGCTTCGCGGTCGGCACGATCGGCGAGACGATCCTCCACCCCGCTTTGCTCGCCACACTGGTCTATCGCTTTGGTCCTCCGACGATCGCGCCCGTGCGCAGCGCCCGGACGATTGCGAACGGCCAGTGCCTCTTGGTACCGACGGTGCGATTTCGACTTGCGGGCGGCTGGGAGCCAGTCAAGGCGAACATGACGGAGGACGTAGCATTGGCTCGTCACCTCGTGCGTGAGGGCTGGCTGCTCGGGATGGCCAATGCCGCGCCACTGTTACTTGTTGATATGCACGCATCAACGCGGGAGGCGTGGCGCGAGTGGGGCCGGTCGCTCGCGCTGCCTGGTGTCGCGTCAGGCAAGGAGCAGACGCTCGACATCGTCACTCTGGTCTTGGCGATGGCGCTGCCCCCATGGATGCTGCTTGCAGCGATTCTGACGGACAACCTGCTGATCGGGGTCCCCGCCCTGATCCTGATCGCCGTGCGCCTCCTGTTCCACGTCGTACTCCGTCCCAACTACGATCGCCCAAGCTTCTTCTACTGGCTGGCGCCACTCGCAGACGGTCTGGCCGTTATTCGCCTACTCGCATCGGCAGTGCGTCCCAATCGCCGCTGGCGTGGTCGCCACTACGCTCAGTCGAGCTGATGCTTTTCGATGCCAGCTCGGCGCAAGGCGCGGTCGGCAAGATAGGCGCGCAGGCCGACTCCGAGCAGCAGAATGACCAAGGCATACAGCACAAGGTTGGGGCCGTAGATGATCCAAACCGCGAAGGGCGCGACGATTAATCCTGCCTGGATTCCCCGCGCGAAATCCCAGCGCCACCGCACGACGAACAAGGCGACCGCCGCCACAACACAGGCCAGTGGTACTAATACCAGCGCCCCTCCGGCGAGACACAGCAGACTCCGTCCCCCACGGAATCCCATCGTGGCCGGAAACATGTGCCCGAGCACTACTGCTCCCCAGGCAATAACACCACCCCAGACACCCGCCGCAATCAGTCCGATCGCAACGGCGGCTGCGCCCTTGGCCGCATCGAGGAGAAGAATCGGAACCGCTCCGCGCACGCCCAGAAGCCGCCGTGCATTCCAATACCCAGGGTTGCGATCGCCCACACTGCGCAGATCTGCGATTCCGTTACGGCGCGCAACAATGTTGGCAAACGAGATACAACCGATGGCATATCCAACGACCGCTGTCAGAATCAGGGCAATCATTGCGTTGAGCTACGCGAAAGCTCGTCGACGATGACACCGGGCACGAGTACCGTTGCAAACCGCTCGAGATCCGCGATCGTCTCGCCCTCGAGTTCGGCATAGAGATCGCGCTGAGCGCGGATCAGAGTTAGCTCATCAGTCTTCAGCACAGTGATCCGGATTGTCTCGATTGCATCGGTCACGCCTGTTCGCTCGCACGGCGCGGCGAGCGTGGATCACTTCAGCAAAAACCCGGCGGGGCGCGCTGTGGTCAGGCGTCCCTGCGCTGTGACAAAACGATAGGCGGGGTGTGCCGGGACGCCGAAGGCCCTCGCGATTGCCCCAGTTGTATCGAGGTAGACACGAATCGGCGCGTTGCCGAATCGCTGCTTCACGAACACGGCGGTGTCTGCGCGCTGTCCCATCGATACGGCGATCACTCGCACACCTTTGTGTGTCGACGCAAACTGCGCGACGGTGGGCGCATCGGCCCTGCACTTCGTTCAAAAAGGGTGGAGGAACATGACGACGGTCGGCTTGCCACGCAGAACCGCAGGACTAACTGTGCCTCCAACCAGCTCGGCCGCAGTCGCCGTCGCAGTCGCGCAAGCGAATACGCCTAGAGCGATCGCGATAATCAGGGTGCGGCGCACTCGCATTCCCACATTCCATCACAGTTGTGCGGTCAGCACTACAACTGTGCGATCAGCCTTCGATAGCGCCTACGGCGAGTGCGTCTTCGAGCACCGAGCCGCACTCGCGACAGGCCCAAGCCTGTGCGCCACCACGTCGTTCGACGCGAAAGGTCTCGCCTTCGCAGACCACGCACGTGCCGTCTGTGACCGCATGATCGTGCCCCGCCCACAAGGCAAGTAACTCGTCCAAGCAGGTGATGGTGGGTGCTGCAGTTTCCATTTCGATCAGTAGCATGACTCAAATCCTCCGGAAGACGCCCACAACGAGGCCCATCACGCGGACATCGTCGGGGAAGAATGGCTCGAGCTGGTCGTTTTCGGGGTCGAGGCGAATCTTGCCGTCAATTCGTCGCAGACGCTTGATGGTGGCTTCTTCGCCATCCACCAGGCACGCCACAATCTCGCCGTCGGCACAATCCTCTTGTCGCCGCACGACGACGGTGTCGCCATCGAGGATGCCCGCGTTGATCATCGATTCGCCACGCACCTTGAGCAGGAAGTTGTCGCCGCTACTGGTGATCTGCTCGGGCACGGCGATGTGCTCTTCGATGTTCTGCTCAGCGAGAATTGGTGAGCCAGCGGCGATGCTACCCAACATCGGCAATATGCGAATACCTGCCAGTTCGGCGGCTTCGGCATGCTGGGCCATCCGCGCGACGCGGCGTTCGCCGAGATCGATGGCACGCGGCTTGGTGGCATCGCGACGCAACGCACCACTCTGCTCCAACGCCTTGAGGTGTGCGTGGACCGTTGAAGGCGAGGACAGACCGACGGCATCGCCGATCTCGCGCACGGTCGGTGGATAGCCGTGCTCCTCGATGTATTGCTCGACGACGTCGAGCACTTGCTGTTGTCGCTTGGTGAGTGCCATGAACAGTCTCCTATCGAACGGGTGTTCGTGATTCATGATGGCACATCGAACACATGTTCGCAAGTCGGATTAGAAATTGCCTCCTCCAGCGCCGTCATCGGCCTGGTTCGTTTACCATCCGCCAGCACGCGCTGGTGGCGGAATTGGTAGACGCGCAAGGTTGAGGGCCTTGTGCCCGCAAGGGCGTGGAGGTTCAAGTCCTCTCCAGCGCATGACGACAAACGGCCCCCGAGTAATCGGGGGCCGTTTTCGTTTGCTCGATTTCGTGATGGGGGGCGGATCCCACATCCGCGCGGTTGTGATGTCCGCCCCCCACACACAACCACGCTCAACAGACGGTTTGGGGGGCGGATCTCACATCCGCGCGGTTGTGGGATCCGCCCCCCATCACAAAATCTAGGCGCCGACGCCGAGGCCGCGCGCGATCACAAGCCGCTGCACCTCGTTCGTCCCCTCACCAATCTCGAGCACCTTCTGGTCGCGGTAGAGGCGAGAGACCGCGTACTCCTCCATGTAGCCGTAGCCACCATGAATCTGGACGGCCTCGTTGACGGCGCGGCGCGAAGCCTCGCCGGTGTAGAGCTTCGCCATCGACGCCTCCAGCGCGTAGGGGCGACCCTGATCTTTCAGCCACGCCGCCTTGTAGACGAGCGCGCGCGCCGCAGCCAGCTCGGTCGCCATATCCGCAAGCTTGAACTGGATCGCCTGGAACTTAATGATCGGACGCCCAAACTGATTACGACTCTGCGCGTACGCGGCCGACAAGTCGTACGCACCCTGCGCAAGACCAAGACCCATCGCCGCGATAGAAATACGACCACTATCAAGGATCTCGAGAAACTGCTTAAAGCCCATGCCACGCGGGCCGAGCAGATTGCGCTCCGGAACAATACAATCCACAAACGTCAGCTCGCGGGTATCAGAAGCGTTCCACCCCATCTTGCGCAGTGGCTCGCTCTGCGTGTACCCGGGTGTGCCGTTCGGAACGATGAAGTTCGAGATCTCGTCCTCACCCGTCCGCGCCGTGATCGTGACGCACTTCGAAATCGTCGTACCCGCATTCGTGATGAACATCTTCGAGCCATTGATCTTCCAACCACCATCCACCAGCTCGGCATGCGTGCGCGGATTGCCAGCGTCGGACCCGGCCTCAGCCTCGGTCAGACCAAACGCGGCGAGTCGCTTACCCGACACGAGCTCGGGGAGCCACTCAGCCTTCTGCTCGTCATCACCGTAGAGGTAGATCGGCATCGTCCCCAGCGACGTGTGCGCCGCCATCGCGATCGCCACCGACGAGTCGATGCGCGTCAACTCTTCAATCGCAAGCGCGTACAACAGCGTATTGCCGCCACCACCACCGATCGACTCGGGGAAGGGAATACCCATCAGTCCAAGCTCGGCCATCTCGGCAACAATCTCGTACGGGAAGCGATGCTCACGATCGAGTTCCTCGGCATGCGGCGCGACACGCGTCACCGCAAAGTCGCGCACCATCGCACGAAAATCCTCGTACTCGACAGGTAGATCGAGATCCATCGAAAAACTCCTCGCACGGTGTCACGCGAGTTTGCAGGGACGGCAGCAGCATACCGTCGCACCACGCTGGTGGATGCGTAACCAGACTGCCTATAGACTGCCGCCGTGGCGAGGAAAACGAGCATTGAATCGCCGCGCATCGCGATCATCGGCGCCGGCTTTAGTGGCATCGGAATGGCAATCAAACTCCAGACCGCGGGCTTCGACAACTTTACGATCTACGAGGCCGCTGCGGACGTCGGCGGCACCTGGTTCTATAACACCTACCCGGGCGCCGCCTGCGATATCGCCTCGCACCTCTACTCGTTCTCGTTCCGCCGCAAGCACGACTGGGCGAAAACCTATGCGAGTGACAAGGAGATCCTCGCCTACCTGCACACGTGCATGGACGAGGACGGTCTCTGGCCAAAGACGCGACTCAATACCAACATCGAAACGGCAGTCTATGACGACACTGCAGTCACCTGGACACTGACGACGAACGCGGGTGAGACGATCGTCGCGGACGTCGTGATCTTTGCCTGCGGCCAACTGAACAAGCCAATCAACCCGCAGATCGAGGGACTCGCCGATTTTGAAGGCACCATCTTCCACTCGGCCCGCTGGAACCACGACTACGACCTCACCGGCAAGCGCGTCGCGGTGATCGGCAACGGCGGGAGTTCCATCCAGTTCGTACCGGAGATCGCGAAGGAGGTCGAATCGCTCGCCGTGTTCCAGCGCACGCCAGCGTGGATCGTGCCGCGCCGCGAGGTGTACTACACCGCCAAGCAACAGCAGCGCTTTCGCAAGATCCCCGGCGTCGAAAGCCTGCACCGGCTCGGCATCTTCTGGTTCAATGAGCAAGGCTTCTTGGCCTTCCGCCCCGGCCAGAAATGGTGGGGCCTAATCGAAGGCTCGGACAAGGCAAAGGAATGGGAGGACGTCGCGCTACGGCTCCTCAAAAAGCAGGTCGCCGACCCGGAATTGCGCGCAAAGCTGACGCCGGACTTTGGCATCGGATGCAAACGCGTCCTGTTGTCGAACGACTGGTATCCGACGTTGCAGCGCGACAACACGCAGTTAGTCACGGACCACATCACGCGCATCACCGGTGACTCGATCGAGACAGAATCGGGCACCATCGGACCACTCGACGCGATCATCCTCGGCACCGGTTTCGACTCGAACACGTTCCTCTCGACGATCAAGATAAAGGGGGCGCACGGAATCGATCTCGCGACGGCTTGGAACGATGGGCCAAAGGCGCACCTCGGCATCACCATCGCGAACTTCCCGAACCTGTTCATGCTCTATGGGCCGAACACGAACCTCGGCCACGGCTCGATCATCTTCATGATCGAGTGCCAGATCCGCTACATCCGCAAGTGCCTGCAGAAGATGCGACGCGATCGGCTACGGATGCTGACGGTCAAGCCGGAAGCACAGGTGCGCTTCAACGAAGATCTCCAACGCGATCTCACACAATCGGTCTGGGCGAGCGGCTGCTCGTCGTGGTACGTGACGGCCGACGGCACGGTCGTCAATAACTGGAGCGGCTTCATGCTCGGTTATTGGAAGCGTACGTTGCGCCCCGACTTTGCCGACTTCATTTCCGCCTAGCGCCTCGTCTACGGTATCCCGCATGGATCGGCGCACAGTCATCACCGGCGGGCCGATCCTGACCATGGCCGCTGAGTTGCGGGTGGAAGCAATAGCGCTGCTGGACGAGCGGATCCTCGCCGTCGGGTCGCTCGATGACTGCCGCGACGCTGCTGGCAAGAACGCCACCGAGGTCGATCTGGGTGGTCGCACGTTGATGCCCGGCTTCGTCGATGCGCACACGCACCCACTGATGCTCGGGCAATGCGCCGCGTGGGTTGACTGCGCGCCACCCGAGGTGACAACGATCGATGCGCTCGTGCGGGTGATGGAGCGGCGGCGCGACTCGTTGCCGCCGACGGCGGATGTGTGGGGCTTCGGTGTGCACCACGGCGACCTCGACGTCCGACGCAACCCCGTTGCCAGCGATCTCGATCGCGTCGCCACCGATCGCGTCGTCGCCGTGATGCACCGCTCGGGCCACGGCGTGATGGTCAATAGTCACTGCCTCGCGATCAACGGCATCACAAAGGATCTCCCCGCTCCACCCGGCGGCCGTATCGATCGCGACGAGCAGGGCAACCCGACCGGCGAGCTCTGGGATGCGGCGATCGATCTGATCACCGGCCCCGACGGCGTCAAGACGCTCAACCACGGCCCCAACATCCACATGCCCGACGCGCCCGAGCGCCTCGTCGATCTGCTCTGCAACGCGCAGACGATGCTGCTCAAGTCGGGTATTACATCGGTGACGGATTGCCAGGTAACGCGTCGCGAGATGGAGACGTACCTGTCGGCGCGCGATGCGGGTCGATTACAGATGCGCGTCTCGATGTTGACGCTTTCGACATTGCTTGAGGCGCTGGTCGAGCTTGGTCTACGCTCGCGCCTTGGCGACGACCATCTCGCCTTCGCCGGCCTCAAGCTCTATGCAGATGGCGCGTTGACAGGGTTGACCGCCTACTTCGAGAGCGGTTACCACTTCGACCCCTGCCATCACGGCCAGCTCTATCACGAACCCGACGAGCTCCGTCGGCTGATCCGCCGCGCCCACCGTTTCGGGCTCCAAACCGGCACGCATGCCCAAGGCGACTCGGCGATCCAGATCGTTTTGGATGCCGTGACGGAGGCGCTCGACGACGTCGATCGCCACGATCATCGCCACCGCATCGAGCACTGTGGCATGCCGTCGCCCGAACAGGTGCACCGTATTGCAGAGCTCGGTATCTATCCGATTCCACAGCCAACGCATGGTTATCTTATGGGCGATGCGCTGCTCGAGGCGCTCGGCGATCGCGCGCACCGATACAACCCCTACGGCGAGTTCGTCGCCGCCGGCATTCCGCCCGTACTCTCCTCCGACACGCCGGTGTCGGGGCCCGACCCGCTCGAGGCGGTCTGGGCCGCCGTCACGCGTCAGACGCGATATGGCTCAACGCTCGGTGGCCCCGAGTTGTGTCTGACGGTCGAACAGGCGCTACGCGGCTACACGATCAACGGTGCAGCGGCCACGCGGCGCGAGCACGTCGTCGGCTCGCTCGAGCCCGGCAAGCTCGCCGATCTCGTTGTCCTCTCCGATGATCCGCTGAGTGTTGCGATCGACGATCTGCGTTCGATCCGCGTTGAGGAGACCTGGGTCGATGGGGCGCCGGTCGACTTTAGCCGGTTATGAACAAAGGGGTCTGACCCCTTTGTTCAGCGTCTGGAGGCGACGGGCAACTCGCCGATGCGCGGCAGTTCGAGCCGCTCCCAGACGTCGGAGAGACCCGCGATCAGCGCCTGCTCATCCTCGTCCGTGTGCAACGGGCTCGTTGTGATGCGGAAGCGCTCCGTGCCGCGCGGAACCGTCGGATAGTCGATCGGCTGAACGTAGATGCTGTGATGCTCGAGCAGCATCGTTGCGGCCTTGCGGCAACGAATCGGGTCGCCGAAGATGACCGGGATCAGGTGACTATCCGTCGCCATCGTCGGGATGCCCGCCGCCTCGATTGACGCACGCACGCTCGCCACACGAGCGTGCAGCGCGATCCGCTCCAGATCCGAGCTGCGCAGATGCGCGATACTGGCGTGGGCCGCCGCAACCACTACCGGTGCGAGTGAGGTTGTAAAGATGAAGCCGGTGCCGTACGACCGCACTAGGTCGATCAGGCGTGCCGAACCAGTGATATAGCCGCCCATCGCACCAACGGCCTTGCCGAGCGTGCCCTGCACGATGTCGATCTCGCTCTCGAGCCCTTCGCGCGCCACGATACCGGCGCCTTCGGGCCCATACATGCCGACCGCGTGCACCTCGTCGACATACGTCAACGCGTCGTAGCGGCGCGCCACATCGGCGAGCTCAGCAATTGGGGCGATATCGCCATCCATTGAGTAGACACTCTCGAAGGCAACGACCCGCGGGCAGGCTGTCTGTTCGGCGCGCAACAACGTCTCGAGATGGTCGGCATCGTTGTGATCGAAGATCCGCACCGGCGCACCGCTACGACGCATGCCCTCAATCATCGAGTTGTGATTATTGGCATCGGAGTAGATGACACACTCGGGCAGCACGCTGCCCAGCACGGCGAGTGCGGTGTAATTCGAAACCCACCCAGACGAGAACAGCAGCGCGGCGTCCTTGTGGTGCCATGCTGCGAGCTCGCGTTCGAGCGCGACGTGCATCCGAGTCGTTCCCGAGATATTGCGCGTGCCGCCACTGCCAGCGCCATAGGCTGCAGCCTTGGACACCGCTGCGATCACTTCCGGATGAGCCGCCATGCCGAGGTAGTCATTGGAGCACCAGACGGTGACGACTTTGGTCGTGCCATCAGCCTGCTGGACCGCTGCATTGGCTGTCCCTGGCACGCGCTCGATCTCCGCAAAGGAGCGGTAGCGTCCCTCCGTCTTGAGACGGTCGAGCGCGGCGTCGACAAGGCCGTCGTAATCCACGTCTGACACTCTAACCCGATTCGCCGATTTGTTCGCTACCCGGTTGTCCACGTGGCGAGCGCAGTCCATCCTGCCGGCTTGGTTGTTGCCAAGTCGTAGAGGCTAAAGCCGTTCGCGCCGGCGTCGCGCGCACCACGCGCAGCGGCATCAAGATTGGCGGGGGGGAGCCCACCGGCGAGACCAGAAATGAGGTGTACGGGCACAGCTGCATCCCCCGTCAAATCGCGAATCTTGGTGACACAGCCGACGGTCATGTCGTACATCTGCTTTGCACTCAACTTGCGGGGCGCATAACACATCGGCAGAAACGCGTCGGCGTTTTTATGGATCTCCTTGTAGGGAAAGATCGGCCAGTACATGTTGACGGGCGAGGGGATGATGGCGCCGATTGGCAGTGTCGGATACGTCTTCCGCAGCCATGCCACTTGGGCTGCTGCCCGCTTCGCGCGCAGTTTGGCGCTCTTGACTTTGGTCGACTCGATATCGATTGCAATCCCGTCGACCGCTTCGCTGCCACCAATCGCGACTGCGGCTGCGAGTCGGCGCTGATCAACTTTGACGTTTTTGAAGCTCGGCAGGTACCACGGGATAACACGCAGGCCAGCCACGTGTGCCAGCCGCACCAAATCCTTGAGTGGTGCGGGGTTGACGACGTCGACCTTGCTGCCAAAGTTTGCTGTCTCCACGTAGATAACGGGCACGCCGCGTTGTACGGCAATGGCCACGACCTTTTCGGGCGTCTTTTCGAGTGCATCCCAAATGTCGATCCAGACACCCGTCCCAGAGAAGACGGCACCGCGCGCCGGTTCTGCGCTCGCTATCGGAGCGAGCAACCCGCTACAGATGCCGACGAGGGCGAGCAGAATCAGATGACGACGCATCTACGCATCCTACGTGCGCTTCTGGACGATCAGGCGTTGAGGTGGTCGGCGAGCGATTGTGCCGTCTCGGTGACGACCGCTTTCTGATCGGCGGGCCGCGCCGTCGTCGCGGCATACTCCGCTAGGGCGGCGCGCGAGGCCGGGTGGCCCAGCAGCAATCGGGTCAGCTCGTCGCCATCGCCGGCCGCGATCGCGTCGAGAATCTGGTGGTGGTGCGCATTCGCCATGCCCTCCATGTACAGCAAGTTGATGGCGGCCCGCGAGTACGGCTCGGTCATCATCATCGCCCGTCTGGCGGCATCGGCAACGTGCGGCATGTCGGATAGACGGTGCAATTCCAGATGAAACGTGAAGTTATGATCCGACCAGACCGTCGCTTCGAGATCATCCATCGCCTCGACCATCTCGCGTAACACCGCAACATCTGCGGGAGTCGCAGTGCGTACGATTCCCGACGCCATGTGCGATTCGAGTAGGCCGCGCAGCATCCATAACTCGTCGAGATTGTCAGGCGCAAGCTCTATGACGTGCGCGCCACCATCCTTGCCAAAGGTGATGAGCCCTTCGGCAGCGAGTGTGTACAAGGCCTCTCGCACGGGGATCCGACTGACCCCCATCGCCTCGGCGATCGATGCCTGAATCAACGGCTTTCCTGGCTTGAGCAGGCCTAGCCGAATAGCCTCGCGCAGGGATTCGGCGATCGGCGGACGAGCGCTGTTCCTGACCTGATCCAACTTCATTCCTATGCCGCGAACGCGTACCGGTTATTGTCGATTACTGTCCGGTTGCATTCCAGTGTATACACTGTCCGTTCAACGGGATGCAGTGGAGTTCCGTGAAGCGTATTGGAATAGACGTCGACAACACCTTCACCGACCTAATCCTCGACGACGTTCTTGCCGGCAAGATCACCGTCGACAAGATCCCCCTCGACTCCCGACGATCCCGCCCGCGGCGTGGTTGAGGGCATCACCCGTCTCAGCCAAAAAGCAGGCGTGCAACTGTCCGAGGTTGACAACCCTACGCGCGCTTCTGGACGATCAGGCGTTGAGGTGGTCGGCGAGCGACTGTGCCGTCGCCGTGGTGATCGCTTTCTGATCAACGGGCGGCACCGTCGTCGCGGCATACTCCAATAGGGCGGCGGCCGTCTGCGTGCTGTGGTCCAGCAGCAATCGGGCCAGCTCGTCGCCATCGCCCGCCGCGAGCGCATCAAGTAGCTTGCGGTGTTGCGCATTCCCCCTGACGTCCGCATGCAGCACTCTGACAGCGGTCCGCGAGTACGGGTCGACCATCGTCAGCACCCGCCCGGCAGCAGCGGCAACGTGCGGCATGTCGGATAGACGATGCAATTCCAAATGAAACGTAAAGTTAGAATCCGACCAGGCCGTTCCTGTGAGATCACTCATCGCATCGGCGATCTCGCGCAACGCCGCAACATCTGCGGGAGTCGCATTGCGTACGATCGCCAACGCCATGTGCGATTCGAGTAGGCCGCGCAACGCCCATAACTCCACGACATCCCCGGCTGCAAGATCTATGACGCGTGCGTGACCATCCGCGCCAAAGACAACGAGCCCTTCGGCAGCGAGTGCGTACAAGGCCTCGCGCACGGGAATCCGACTAACCCCCATCGCCTCGGCAATCGATGCCTGAATCAACGGCTTTCCTGGCTCGAGCAGGCCTAACCGAATACTCTCGCGCAAGATTTCGGCAATCGGCGGATGAGCTCTGTTGCTGTCAGACAACCTCCTCCCCCCCCCCCCGCGTTGAAAGGGTACCGGTTGCTTTTGACTATCGTTCAAAGTGACTCTATTGTAGACACGGTATTCTCATCCAACAAGAAGACGTTTGCCGGCGGGCGACGGGATGCAGGGGAGTTCACGTGAAACGCATTGGAGTAGACGTCGGCGGCACCTTCACCGACCTAATCCTCGTCGACGATCTTGCCGGCAAGATCACCGTCGACAAGGTTCCCTCGACTCCCGACGATCCCGCCCGCGGCGTGGTTGAGGGCATCACCCGTCTCTGCCAAAAAGCAGGCGTGCAGTTGTCCGAGGTTGACAACCTACTCCACGCCACCACCGTCGCCACCAACATCGTGCTGACCCACCAGGGTGCGAAAGTCGGGATGATCACGACCGAGGGATTCCGCGACATCCTCCACATCGCCCGCCACAAGAAACCCCTCAACTTCTCGCTCCAGCAAGACCTGCCGTGGCAGGCGCGGCCGCTGATCAAGCGCCGCCATCGCCGCGTCGTCTGTGAGCGTGTGACCGCGCCGCACGGCGAGATCGTGACGCCGCTCGACGAGGAGGCTGTCCGCCGTGAGGTGCGCCTGCTCAAGCAGGCCGGCGTCGAGGCAATCGCTGTCTGCTTCCTGCACTCGTACCTCAACAACACGCATGAGCAGCGCGTTGCCGCGATCATCGAAGAGGAGTTTCCCGAGGCGTACCGCTCGATCTCGAGCGAGGTAATCCCGCTCTATCGCGAGTACGAACGCTTCTCGACCGTCGCCCTCAACGCTTTTGTTGGTCCCAAGGTATCGACCTACGTCGAGCGTTTCGCCGCAGCCATGCGTGACGCGGGCTTTAAGCACGGCATCCAGTTTATGCAGTCGTCGGGCGGTATGGCCACCGTCGAATCGATTTCGAAGCGCCCCGTCAACCTGCTGATGTCCGGCCCGGTGGCCGGTCTGATCGGCGGCATTTGGGCGGGCAAGATGGCCGGCTACGACTCGGTCATCACGCTCGACATCGGCGGCACCTCCGCAGACGTCGGCGTTGCCGCGGGCGGCCAGGTGCGCATGCGTCACCTGCTCGACACGAAGGTCGGCGACTACCAGGCGATGGTGCCGATGGTTGACATCGACACGATTGGTGCGGGTGGCGGTTCGATTGCGTACGTCGACGAGGGTGGCGTCTTCCGTGTCGGCCCACAGTCGGCCGGTGCCGACCCTGGCCCTGCCTGTTACGACCGCGGCGGGCTCCAGCCCACCTCAACCGACGCACAGGTCTTCCTCGGTCGGCTGCGCCCCGAGCGCGGTCTCGTCGGTGGCGATCTCGCCCTCAAGGCCGACCTAGCACGTGGTGTAATCGAAGCGCTGGGCAAGGAACTCAAGATGTCGCCCGAGGACGCTGCTCTCGGTGCCCTCCAGATCCAGAAGTTCGGCATGACCCAGAACATCGAGGTCAATTCGGTTCGTCGCGGCTACGACCCGCGTGACTTCACTCTCATTGCCGCCGGTGGCGCTGGCCCGCTGTTCGCCTGCGACGTCGCACTCGAGCTCGAGATCCCCCGCGTGCTGATACCGCCGCACCCGGGCATCGTCGCCGCAGCCGGTCTCCTTGTGACCGACCTGCAGTACGAATTTGTTGGCACCGAGCGCCAGGCCGTAGCGACACTCGATGCGCCGCGACTGCAAGCCAAATTCGACGAGCTTGTGGCACAGGCCATCGCGCAACTCGATGCCGACGCCGTGCCTGAGGATCGGCGCCTTGTCCGCCGACTCGCCGACTGTCGCTATGCCGGGCAGGGTTATGAAGTGCGCTTCGACGTCCCCGCTGGCGATCCAGCACGCGCAGGCTGGACGGACGAACTCGTCAACGCCTTTCACATTGCACACGAAGGCGAGTACGGCCATCGTTTCGACGCTCCCGTCGAGATCATCAACATCCGCGTGCTCGGAATTGGCCGCATCGACGAGCTCAAGTGGCCCGAAGCCGAGCAGAGCACCGGCAATATCTCGTCCGCACTGATCGAGACGCGCGACGTCGTGTTCGACGTCGACGGCGATGCCACGAGCTGCCCCACCCCGTTCTACGAGCGCGAGGGCCTGCGGGCGGGCGATCGTGTCGAGGGTCCAGCGATTATCGAGCAGTACGACACGACGACGATTGTGCCCCCCGGTTTCGTCGTCAACGTCGACCGCTTTGGCAACCTCGTGATCGACGTGACACCACGCATCGAGGCACGCCACGAGAAGGGCGGCGAGGCAGGCCTCTCGCAGCCGATCCTGATGCGCGTTATCGGCGGTGCATTCAATGCGATCGCCAAGGAAATGGCTGGCGTGCTCTACCGCATGTCGTACTCGTCGATCATCCGCGAGTCCGAAGACCTCGGCGCCGGCCTATTCGACGCAGAGGGCAACAACATCGCGGAGTCGGACTCCACCCCGATGTTCATGGGCGCGATGCCGAAGATCGTCAAGGGCGTGATCTCGCTGCTGGGCGACGACATCCATCCCGGGGACATCATCCTGCACAACGATCCGTACCTCGGCGCGACCCATTCGCCTGACGTTGCGATCGTCATGCCCGTGTTCCACGAGGGCGAGCTCGTTGGCTTCACCGGCGCTTCGGCCCACCTGCTCGATATCGGCGGAGCCTTCCCCGGTCTCGCCATCGACCTCTTTGACAACTGGTCGGAAGGCAATATCTATCGTGCCGTCAAGCTCGCCGACAAGGGCGTCTGGCAGGAGTCGCTGTTTAAGCACATCCTTGAGAACACCCGCACACCCACCCACAACCGCGGCGATATCGAGGCGATGATTGCAGCCTGCGAGCGGGCCAAGAACCGCTTCGCCGCGCTCGTTGGGCGCTACGGCAAGGAGACCGTGCTCGGTGCGGCCAATCATTGGATGGACTACGCCGAGCGCATGCTCCGCCAAGAGATCGCCAAGGTGCCGGACGGCGAGTATGGGCCAGAATACGGCTGGCTCGACGATGACGGACGCAACCGCGGCGAGAAGCTTCCAATCAAGGTCACGGTCCGCATCGAAGGCGACAAGATGGTCGTCGACCTGACGGGTTCGAGCCCCGAGGTACCAACCGGCTACAACTGCCCGTTCGAAGGCACGACGGTGTCGGCCATGACGTTCATCGCACGCATGATATTCCTCGACGAGGCGACGTACCCGGTGTTCGTACCGCAAAACGAGGGCATGCTGCGACCAGTCGAGGTGATCGCGCCGAAGGGTTCGATCTTTAACCCGAACTACCCACGCGCCTGCTTTGCGCGCTTCTCGCAGGCCCAGCGCGCCGTCGACCTCGTGCTTCGCGCACTCGCCCCGGTGATTCCGAACCAGGTCACCGCCGGCAACTCGGCACACATGCACTTCCTCTCCTACTCCGGCTACGTCGAGGCCGAGGGCGAATACTGGGTGTATCTCGAGGTCGACGAGGGCTCGTACGGCGGCCGACCCGACCGCGACGCGATGGACTCGGTCGACAGCCTGATCGCCAATACGCGCAACAACCCGATTGAGGAACTCGAGTGGCGCTTCCCGATGCGAACCGAACGCTACGAGCTCCGCGACGAACCCGCAGCGGCCGGCAAGTGGCGCGGCGGCATCGGCATCGTACGCGTCAACAAGTTCTTGGCCGACACGATCGTCACCTGCGAAGGCGAGCGGCACGAGTCGGATGTCCCGTGGGGCATCTTCGGTGGACACGAGGGCCTCAACGGCTCGTTGATCCGCAATCTGGGCCAGGCCAGCGAGGAGGCCTGGTACAGCAAAGTCACCGGCTCGGAACTGAAGGCCGGCGACAGCCTGCAGATCACCACCCCCTCAGGCGGTGGCTATGGCGATCCACTCGACCGCGACCCGCTCCTGGTGCTAAGTGACGTGCTCGACGAGTTCACCACGCGTGACTTGGCCGAGCAGGACTACGGCGTCGTGCTCATCGGTGAGGGCTTCAGCCTTGCCGTCGACGAAGCCGCTACCGACGAGCTGCGCGCCAACCGGCGCACGGCCTAACTCCGAGCTACCAAACCACGAGAGAAAGGACCACCATGGAACTACAAGAAATGCTCGACAAGATCTTTGCCGAGGACTCGGAGCTCTACCAGGCCCGCGGCTTCCAGCGCCGGATCGGGTTTGGTACGCGCCCCGCGATCCTCAACATCGATCTCGCGAACGCCTGGACGCGTCCCGGCAATGCCTTCACCTGCGACAACATGGACACGATCATTCCAGCCATGGAGCGCCTGCTCGAAGCTGCTCGCGCCAAGAACGTGCCGATCATCCACACCACGACCGCGTTCAAGAAAACGACGCGTGGCGAGTGGAGCGATATGGGCATCTGGCACAACAAGATCCCCGTCGAAATTCTCGAAGAAGGCTCGCCCGAGGCGGATATCGATGAGCGCCTATTTCGTGACGGCGATCTCGTAATTTGCAAGAAGCGTGCCAGCGGTTTCCACGGCACATATCTGCAGGGCTTCCTCAGCGCACATCGCGTGGACACGGTGATCGTGACGGGTGTGACGATGGCGGGCTGTGTCCGCCATACGGTCGAGGACGCGATTGCCTACGGCTTCCGGCCGATCGTGCCGCGCGAGTGTGTCGGCGACCGTGTCGCCGGCGTCGTCGAGTGGAACCTGTTCGACATCGACGCCAAGTTCGGCGACGTGATGGGCGTTGACGAGGTGATCGCCTATCTCAAGGGCATTGAGCACTTCGACGGCAACACGATGGTCACGTAGTCCACACCTGTCTACGGAAAGCGACCGCTCCCTCCTCGCGGTCGAACCCTGAGGCTCTGGGCTTCCCCCCAAAGCAAGGATCAGCACCACCAAAGCCCGAATGTGACGCACAATGGGACTATTGTCGATGCGTCGATCCCTGCTCCCCATCGCTCTCCTGCTGGTATCGCTCGGTGCGCTGCTCGGCGCCTGTGGCAGCATGAACCTCGGCGACACTGAAACTGCAACAGAGACGAAGGCGGCGGAAGCCTCCACGCAGGCAGTCGCGCTGGCGCAACCCGAATCGGGAGAAGCGGCCAGTACGGCCAAAGCAATCAGCCTCGAAGAGGTTCCCCCTGTGGATAATGCCGCCGCCTGGTCGAGTGTCAATACGGGCGTAAGGACGTTCGCCGGACGACTCGTTCAAGCCACGCATAGCATTGCCTCGTGCCCGACCGATGCGGCCGCCGGCGCCGACTTCTCGACGTGCCTCGCCACCGCGTATACCACCATCGCAGTCGCCGCACAACAACTCGTCGACACCATCGACACCACCAGCAAATCGGATGGGGCGTGCCGAGACGCACTCACCACCATGCGCGCAGCGACTCAGGCGATGGTCGATGACTACCAACGCGCCGTCGAGACGATAGACCTTACGAGTATCGAAACCATCAAATCGCGTCTCGGTGATGACGCACAAATGTACGTTGATACCACACTGGCAGCTGCCAGTGCCTGCGCCTCCTAGCGTCTAGCTCGGCGCTGGAGCACCGATCGCGACACGCAAACGCGGCTTGACGTGCTCGGCGAAACGGCGAATATTGGCCTGCACCAAATCGTCGGGCATGCCAGACCAGCCGAAGCGGAAGATCAGCGTGTCGCAGCGCAGCTCGTCGAGGTGCTCCTGCAGCGCAGTGACACACGTCGCTGGTCCCCCGATGATGAAGCGCCCGCCAGCCTTCAACTCTTCCCAATCCTGATCGAGCGAATCATCGTCCGGCATCACCTCGCTCTGCCCCCACTGCACATACGCCTGGTACTTGGCTTGCAGGTAGGGCCGCGCCTCGCGTTCTGCGCTCGCGTCATCCTCACCCACGTAGATCTCCTTCATCACCGGCAGCTCCGTAACCGGCGCATTGCCGGCCTCGGCACGAGCCGTGTGGAAAAGCGCAACCTGGCGCTTGAGCTCGGTCAGGTTTGCGTGTGGGTTGACGGTCCAGGTATCGGCGATCCGGGCCGCGCGACGAACCGCCTGATCCGCGTTCGCAGCCAGCCAGATCGGCGGCCGTGGTCGCTGCAACGGGAGGATCGCGAGACGCTGCTGGTCGAGCCGGTAGCCGACCCCTTCGGCCGTCACCGTCTCGCCCTCAAGGAGCCGCTTGAGCACCTCCATCTTGTCCAGAAAGACACGCAGTCGCTTCTCCGGCACACCGAACGCATCGAACTCTTCTTGGCGGTAACCGAGACCAACACCGAGCACAAGTTTGCCGCCCGTGATGGCGTCGAGCGTGACGGCGTTCTCGGCGAGCTCGACCGGGTTGAGCAGCGTCAGCAGCATGATGTTCGTGGCAACGCGCATATCGCCGGACTCGGCCGCAATGCGGGCCAAGAGTGGTATTGGCTGCAGCATCTGGAATACACCGGTGACGAAGTGCTGACCCGCCGAGACGAGATCGAACCCGAGTTCGCGCACCAGCGCCGTGTGGGCCACAGCTTGCGCGACGATCGTGCGCGGCGACACGCCCTCCGGCTGCTGCACATTTAGGAAGATTCCGACCCGGGGTTCCATCGCCTGCTCCATGCGTGTGCGGCGTCCGAGTAGGACACTCGAACGGGGAGCAGCATACGCGACGATCGTGCCCGAGTAATCGATTTGAGCAGGAAGCCCTTTCCTCGACGCGAAAACTCTCTTATGCCCGCAGATCTGCCTCCCCGCCGCTCGTCTGCCACCGTCTACGGCCGCCGGCGTGGTCGGCGGGGCCGGCTCGGCGCCGCGATTGCGCTGACATTGATCGTGACGGGTGTCGTGATTGCCTATCCGCGGCTCGGTAGTGGTAGTGGTGCTGATGCGACTGCTACCCCGAAGGCGCCTGCCCAGGCAACGACACCCACGACGGCCCCGACGACAACCGACACGCCCGCAGCCACAACCGTTGCGACGGCCGCCGCCAAACCACCGCCGATCGTCCAGATCGGCCCGCGCTCCGACACGACCAGGCTCAAGCTGATCAAGACGATCACGGGCGACATCACCCCGAAGTCAGTGGTCTCCTCCGGCACGGGATTCGTCACGGCGCAGAACATGATGTATCGGCACAGCGTCACCGTCTATGGCGCCAAGTCGATGCGGCTGATCGCGACGATCCCCGACACCGTCAATCTCGCAGCGCTTGGCTATCCGAAGTACAACGGCACCTATCGAGGCGCCCCCGTCGAGGCCGCGTTCTCGCCCGACGGTGCCTACGAGTACGTCACGAACTACTCAATGTACGGGCCGGGCTTCGGCCCCGAAGGTACGGATACGTGCACGCCCGGCAACACCGACAACTCGTTTACCTACCGCATCAACACCAAAAACTGGAAGATCGATCGCGCCTATCAGGTGGGCGAAGTGCCAAAGGTTGTCAAGGCCACCCTCGACGGCAAGTACGTGCTCGTCTCGAACTGGTGCTCGTGGGATCTCAGCGTCATCTCGACCAAACGGGGGCGCGAGGTCCGGCGCATCCCGATTGGTGCCTACCCGCGTGGCATCGCGATCTCGCCAAGAGGGAATGCGGCGTACGTCGCAGTGATGGGCGGTAGCAACCTGATCCGCGTCGACCTCAAGACGTGGAAGACACGATCGATCAGTATCGGCTCGGGCCCACGCGCGCTCGAGTTTGCACCGAACGACCGCTACATCTACGCGACGCTGAATGCCGAGGGGCGGGTCGCGAAGCTCGACCTTCGCACCGGCAACGTCGCCAAGATCGTAACGGGACAGGCGCCACGCAGCCTGACGATATCGAGCGATGGCTCGGCAATCTACGTCGTCAACTACAAGAGCGCGTCGATCTCCAAGATCCGCACTCGGGACATGAAGGTGCTGCAGACAATCGATGCCTGCGATCGCCCGATCGGGATTACCTACGACGCGGGCACTGCACGCGTGTGGGCTGCCTGTTATGGCGGCGCCCTCTTGGTCTTCAACGACCGTTAAGGTAGGCTCCTCCCAAGCGAAAGGGAACGCATGGAGACCGTTGCATTCACCTCGATGGCTGAGGGCACGAAAGAGGACTACGCGCTGCTCGATCGCGCCGGCGAAAGCCACCTGGCGACGATGCCTGCACGCATGATGGACGCGCTCGAGAACCTCAAGCAGTCCTATTCGGGCTACCAGGTGACCCGCTACGAGCACTCCCTCCAATCGGCGACGCGCGCGCACAAGGACGGGCGTGACGAAGAGTACGTCGCCACCGCGCTGCTCCACGACATTGGCGACGAGCTCGCGCCACTCACGCACGGCGAGATGATGGGCGCTGTCTTGCGCCCCTACGTACGGCCCGAGCTGGTCTGGGTCGCCAAACACCACGGCGTCTTCCAGGCCTACTACTACGCGCATCACTCCGGCAAAGACCGCAACGCGCGCGACCGCTTCAAGGACAGCCCGTTCTTCGACGCCTGCGTCGAGTTTTGCGAGAAGTACGATCAGAACTGTTTCGACCCGGCCTACGAGAGCCTCCCCGCCGAGTTCTTCCGCCCCCTCGTGGAGCGTGTTTTTGCGAAGCCGCACTACCTGACGGGCGACGAACTCGTCTAGAAGCGTGCACACCTGTACGTAGGAGACCGTCACCTCCCTTAGTAGAATCAACACAGGCGTGAGTTCTTCACGCACCTCGTAAGGAGACTCCATATATATGAACGACTATTCGGTGCTCAACATGCTTTGGCAGTTGCTGATCATCTTTGGCTTCCTTATTTGGCTGTGGCTGCTGATCACGGTCTTCAGTGACCTCTTCCGCCGCCATGACTGCTCCGGCGGCAAGAAGGCCCTCTGGATCATCTTCTTGATCGTGGCCCCCCTTTTCGGTGTCCTGATCTACCTGATCATCAACGGCCATTCGATGGCTGAGCGCAACACCAAGATGATGCACACCGCCCAAAAGGGATTCGACGATCACATCAAGGAAGTTGCTGGCGGACGGGCTGCTGAAATCGAGCGCGCCAAGGGTCTGCTCGACTCGGGTGCCATCACGCAGGCCGAGTACGACACCCTCAAGGCCAAAGTTCTCGCGTAGCGGTTGAATGTTGACGCGCCGGTTGCCCGGCGCGTCAACACACCGCTTCGGCTCGCTCGACGTGCGATCGCGCGTGTTCGATCGCGTCGGGCAGCGAGGTAAACAGGTGGTTCTCGTGGCGTAGGCTACGCAGCACCCCGACCGCCTCGAGCATTCCCCGATCCTCGTCGCGCACACCCTTGATCAGCACCGTGATGTGCCGGCGCTCGAGATCGCGCACGATCTCGCCGAGCGCATAGGCTTAGGCAGTGCGAACTACATGATGAGCACCATGGGTCAACCCTCCAACCACCCAACGCCAACAGCGAAGTCGCGCATCCCACTCGGCCGAGCAGCGTTTCTCGGCACCATCGCTGCGGGCGTGGTCGGCGTGGCCGCACTCTCGCGGGTCGGCGGGAATATCGGCGGCTCGCTTGCCGATCTCGGCTCTGCCGTCGGCGCCGGCTCGATCGTGCCCTCCGGCGGCTGGCGGATCTACAACGTGCAAGACCCAATGCCAACGTTCGATCCAGCCTCGTACACGCTGACGATCAACGGCAATGTCGAGCAGCCAGTGACACTCAATTGGCAGGCTGTCCAAGCCACTCCAATGACGACGGAGATCACGGACTTCCACTGCGTGACCGGCTGGTCTGTCGACAGGGTGCACTGGAAGGGCATCACCGCCAAGACCATCATCGACCTCGTCAAGCCACGCCCCAGCGCGCAGCACATCAACTTCCAATCCCTCGAGCAGCCCTATTTCGATCAACTCACGATGAAGCAGTTCGTCCTGCCGCAAGTGATGCTGGCAGTAGAGATGGACGGTACGCCGCTGACACGAGCGCACGGCGCGCCAATGCGTCTCGTGATCCCGCAGATGTACGGCTACAAGGGCGTCAAGTGGCTCAGCACGATCACATTCGAAGACACGCCGACCCCTGGCTACTGGGAAACGCGCGGCTACGACGAGGATGCCTGGGTTGGACACACCCACACCGCTGCCGCCTAAGCAGCCGCGGCTAATCCGGCGTTTCTCGCGTGCACAACTCGCAGCACACCTCCTGGTCGCCGTGACGTTTTTCGTGATGCTATGGACGGGCCTCGCCCTGTACTTCCCCCCGCTCGCGGAGATCATGAATCGCTCCCTCGCCAAGCAATGGCACCTGTATGCCGCGGTCGCCCTCGGCATTGGCCTCGTCGTCCTGATCCTCCTCAAGCCGCGCGACTTCGGTATTGTCGTGCGCGAAGTCGATACGCTCGATCGCGCCGACCGGGAATGGCTGCGTGGTGGCCCACGACGACTCTTTAGCGACGTCGGTGCGCCCGAGCAGGGCTGGCTCAACGCGGGACAAAAGCTCAACACTGCCGTCACGCTCGGCTTGCTCGTCGTGCTGGCCTTCACTGGCATCCTGCTCTGGCTCGGCGAGCGCAACACGACGTGGCGGTTTACCGGCACCGTCGGTGTCCACGACATCGCCACACTACTGATCATCATCCTAGTTAGTGGGCATCTCTACCTCGCACTCTTCAACCCCTCGACGCGTGCCGCAGCACGCGGCATCGTGACGGGCAGTGTCGATCGCGAGTGGGCGGAAACCAATCACGGACGCTGGGTACGTGACATCGAGAAGCAGGACAGGTAACCTACGTATCAGCGCCTGACTGCGTAGTCAGGATTGCGGGCATCGCCCCGCACTCGAGAGGAGTCCACCCCATGATCGATTGCGATATTCACGTCCAAATCTCGCATCCAGAAGAGATCCTCAAATACGTCGACGAGGCAGAGCGCGACTGGTTTCGTAAGCAATCGTTCGTCCTCGGCCTGCCTGGCTATCCGTGGATGAACCCCTCGACGTGGTTTCGCCTCGACCTCGCGGTCGACGAAAATGGCATGCCTGCCAGCAACCCACAGGTCGTCGCCGCGGAGGCGCTCAATAATCAGGGTGCTGCGATCGGCGTGCTCACCGCAGACGATGCGCTCAGCGTCGGGCTGATGGAGAACCCCTACCGCGCCGCGACACTCGCACGCGCCCACAACGACTGGTTCCAACACGACTGGTTCCCCGCCGACGAGCGCTTCCGCGGGTCGATCATCCTGCCAACCCAAGACACAGCCGCAGCCGTCGCCGAAATCGAGCGCTGCGCCGTCAACCCCAAATTCGTACAGATCCTCCTACCCGGAGGCAGCGAGCGCCCCTACGGCGACCCACGCTACCTGCCGATCCTCGAAGCAGCATCTGCCCACGGCCTCGCCGTCGCCATCCACTCCGGCATGGAAGGCATGGGACTCGCGCACCAGCCCAGCGGTGCCGGCACCCCAACGTTCTACATCGAGTGGCACACGATCGGTTCGGCCTGCTCGATCCAAGCGCACCTGATCTCGCTCTTGACGCACGGCACGTTCCGCCGCCTCCCCGAGCTCAAGGTCCTGATGATCGAAGGCGGCCTCGCCTGGCTGCCCGGCATGCTCTGGCGCCACGACACAAATTGGCGTGGCCTTCGCGATGACACGCCGTGGATCGACGAGCTGCCAAGCGAAACGATGAAGCGCCACATCCGCTTCGCCACGCAACCACTCGAGCACACCAATGGCAACGACGAACTGCTCTGGCAGATGCTCGCCGCCGTCGGTGCGCCCGACATTCTCTGCTACACGTCGGACTACCCGCACTGGGATGGTGACGATCCCAAGTGGCTCGAGAACCGCATCCCCGAAAGCTGGCGCCAAGGCGTCATGCACGACAACGCGGCCGCGTTCTATGGCAATCGTCTCAACCTGCCGGTCACACGATGAGCGAGTGGCACGACATTGCGGCCGAGGTTGACGTCGTCGCGGGCACGCCCGCAATCGCCCGCATCGCTGGTCGTGAGATTGGCGTCATGCGCGATCCACGTACCAACGAGATCTTTGCGATCCGCAACCGCTGCCCCCATTCCGGCGCAAAGCTCTGCCTCGGCACCGTCGAACAACGCATCGAGGGCCAGCCCGGCGGACACTACGAGCTCGTCGATCGCACCGTCATCGTGTGTCCTTGGCACGGCTGGGAGTACGACGCCAGCACGGGCGAATGCCCCGAAGACGCCAACTACCGCGTCGCTGTCTATCCCGTACGGGTCGAGGCCGGCCGCGTGCTCGTACAGGCGTAGACTCTTCCCCCGATGACTGATATTGAGATCGTGACCGAGTTTCCGCGGACGCTTACGGTCCGCACGCCCGTCTGGATCCCCATGACGGACGGCACACGCCTCCACGCGAAGATCTGGCTACCCGACGATGCCGACACGAATCCCGTGCCCGCCGTCATCGAATACGGCCCGTATCGTCTAACCGACGGCACGGTGGCGAGCGACGAGCAGGAGATGCGCTGGTTTGCCGGCCACGGCTACGCCGGTATTCGGATCGACATCCGCGGCACGGGCGAGTCGACCGGACTCTGCCCCGACGAGTACACCGAGCAAGAGACGCTCGATGGTGTCGAGGCAATCGCTTGGATTGCCGACCAGTCGTGGTGCACAGGCGCCGTTGGCATGATCGGCTACTCGTGGACGGGCTTCAACGGTCTGCAGATCGCCGCACGCCGCCCACCTGCGCTGAAGGCCGTTGTCACCGGCTACTCGACTGACGATCGCTATACCGACGACGTCCATTATCGGGGGGGCCTGGTCGACGCGATGGACATGCTCCACTGGTCGGTCTGCATGCATGGTTGGCAGGCGCGCCCACCCGTCCCAGCGATTTATGGTGCGGGCTGGCGCGAAGCATGGTTCGAGCGCATGGAGCTTGAGCCATGGATCGCGCACTGGATGGCCCATCAGCACCGCGACGCGTATTGGGCACACGGCTCCGCCTGCGAAGACTTCGATCAGATCGAGATTCCCGTGTTGTGCATCGCAGGCTGGACCGACGGATACACCGATTCGGCCTTCCGCGTCCTCGCCGGCGTGCGCGGCCCGCGCAAGGCGATCATTGGTCCGTGGGGGCACGCCGACCCGATCCATGGTCCGCCAACGCCGCGAATCGGCATCCTCAGCGAGCAGACACGCTGGTGGGATCGCTGGCTCAAAGGCATTGATAGTGGGATTGATGACGATCCGATGCTGGTTGCGTGGGAGCAGGATCCAGTCACACCAGCCCCGCGCATCGCCGAGCGTCCGGGTCGTTGGGTTGCTGAGGAGTCGTGGCCATCGCCTCGGATCGAAACGCGGGCGCTGACGTTTGGTCATGGCACCCTCGGCGGTGATCCTGGTCGTGATCAGGTATTCGAGATCGAGAGTGTCCAGACGGTCGGGCTCGATGGTGGCTCGTGGTGCGCGGATGGCAAGTCGGATGATTTGGCACTTGATCAGCGCGGCGAGGAGGCTGCGAGTCTCTGCTTCACGTCCGACCCGATCGCGCAATCGTTCGCGATTCTTGGGCACGCCACTGCGAGCCTCGCGATCACGGCCGATCAGCCCATCGCAATGGTGTCGGTGCGGCTCAGCGAGGTACTCGAGGATGGCTCGTCACTGCTTGTCACGCGTGGTCAACTGAACTTGTGTCACCGCCACGGCAATCACGCTCCGGTCCCGGTTGTGCCGGGCGAGGAGATGCAGATCGACGTGCTGCTCGATTCGATTGGGCATTGCTTTCGCGCGGGGAGTCGGTTGCGGGTCGCCGTGTCGCCGTGTTATTGGCCGTGGGCCTGGCCGTCGCCTGTGCCGGTCACGCTTGGTATTCGCACGGGCGATTCGGCGCTACTGCTGCCTGTGCGTCCCGAGCGCGATGCGGATGCCGTTTTGCGTCCGTTCGACGCGCCGGCTGAGCCCAAGATCCCCCCGGTCGAGATGCTGCGACCTGGGTCGGGCGGCAGTCGCACTCGCACGTACGACGCCGCGACCGGTGTCACGACTTCTGTGTTCGATTGGGATATTGGTGGCGCGTGGAAGTTCGAGAACGGGATTGTTTGGGAGGACTCTTCGGTGACGACGATGGCGATTAAGGATGGCGACCCATTGTCCGCCGAGGTGATTGTGGAGAACACGTGCCTCTACGACGACGGCACGCTCAAGGTCGATATCGTCGCGCGCAGCACGATGGCGTGCACGGCAACCGACTACCTCGTGACCTGTCTGCTCGATGTGCGTGAGAACGACGAGCAGTGCTTCAACCGCACGTGGAACTACTCGTTTCCACGCGACCACAACTAGGTCGTTTGCCCCCGCAATCACTCGTGCTCGCGCGACCATCACCAGGCCGCTCCCTGACGCCGGTCCGCGCCCCGCGACCGTCACCAGGCCGTCCCACCCGCAAT
>JBCKBR010000010.1:0-39496 GCA_038911065.1 Gaiellales bacterium
ACTGAGCCTGACCCCTTTGTTCAGTCATGACCCCAACACGGAGCTGCCGAGCCGCTGGGACTGCTCGCGGCGCCACGCAGCAATCTTGCCATGATCGCCCGAACGCAGGATCTCCGGCACCTCCCAACCACGAAACTCGAGCGGGCGCGTGTAGTGCGGGTACTCGGGTAAACCATCAAGCGCAGGCGAGAACGATTCTTCGTCCGCCGACTCCTCCGCGCCGAGGGCACCTTCGAGATGGCGCGTGACAGCGTCGACGACAACCATCGCCGCAACCTCCCCACCCGCCAGCACGTACGGGCCAAGCGAGAGCGTCTCAGTCGCCACGTGGTCGAGTACGCGCTGATCGAACCCCTCGTAGCGTCCACACAACAACGTCACGTTGCCCGCGGCCGCCAGCTCGCGCGCGTAAGCATCGTCAAAACGGCGTCCACGCGCATCGAGCGCGATAATGCGGCGGCTCGCACGGACAGCGTCGAGCGGCTCGCCATAGACACCCTCAACTGCCGCCACCGTCGTGTCAACGCGGACGACCATCCCCGCGCCACCGCCATACGGCGTGTCATCCACCACGTGGTGTGGCAACGCGCTATACGGGCGCATGTCGTGCACTAAAAGGGTGAGTTCGCCAGCGAGCGCGTTCTTGACGTGCCGCTCCTCACCCAACCAATCAAACCAGGCGGGAAACAGCGTCAGGATGTCGAGCGAGAGTGCCACGCGGAAATCATCGCGCTTCCGACCAGGTGATGCGCCGCGGCTACTCAACCGCTTCGGGCGCAAAGCCCTCCGCGAGCACCAGGCGGCGCTGGGAAATATCTACCGTTGGGACAACGACGGCCACGAACGGGAGTCGCGTCTCCGCCGCGTCGCCGAGTACCAGAATGTCATGTACCACGCCATCCTCGACCGCCGCGACCGTGCCGAGTATCGAGCCATCCGCCTGCTCGACAACACAACCGATGAGATCAAAGCGGAAGTACACATCGGGAGCCGGCTCCGGCAAACTTGCCCGCGGTAGCTCGAGCGTCGCGCCACGCAATGCCTCGATCGCAGTGCGATCCTCAGCGCCGTCGAGGGTGAGCAGCGGCGCCAGATCGTCTCCACGACTGCGCGCGACCATACGCTCCTTGCCGTTGACGAGCACAAGACTACCCTGCGGGAACTCCCACCAGCCACACGGATCCGATACACGAAACGACCCGTCCAAGCCATGCGGCTTACCCACCGTGCCAACACGCACGCGCTCGGGTCGCCAAGGAGCAGCGTCGGTCATGCCGAGATGGCAGCAGGCGAGTCGTCGACCTCGACGAGCACACGACGACCACTCTTGACGGCCCCCGCACGCACCACGCTACGAATCGCGCGCACAACACGACCACCACGACCAATCACCTTGCCGCGATCGTCCGGCGCGACAACGATACGCAAGACAATCGCCTCGTCCGTCATCTCGACCGTCACCTTGACGGCAGCAGGATCGTCAACGAGCCCGAGCACGAGGTACTCGCACAGCTCCCGAACATCCTTCGGGGGCAAAGTGGCCCCCATCGCTTAAAGGATGCCCTGCTTCTGCAGCAGGCGGTAGACCGGCTGAGAAGGCTGAGCACCACAAGAGAGCCAGTGACGCGCGCGCTCCTCGTTGATCTCGATCAACGACGGCTCGAGCTGCGGGTTGTAGCGACCGATGTTCTCGATGGCACGACCATTCCGCGGCTTCGAATCATCGGTGACGACGATGCGGTAGATCGGATTCTTTTTGGACCCAACACGGGCGAGACGCAATTTGACCACGGCGAGATCCTACAACTAACCCTGCATGTTGGGCGGCAGCATCGGCATTTTCGGCTTCTTCCCACTCACCATGGACTTCATCATCTTCTTCATCTGCTCGTATTGCTTCAGCAATTCGTTGATCTGCTGGACGCTCGTGCCCGACCCCGCCGCGATGCGTAGGCGGCGCGAACCATTGATCAACTTCGGGTTCTGGCGCTCCGCGAGTGTCATCGAAAGGATCATCGCCTCGACCCGATCGAGCTGCCCATCGTCGATCTTCGCATTCTTGAGTTGTTTACCCACACCCGGGAGCATGCCCAGCACCGACGTCAGCGAGCCCATTTTACGGATCTGCCGCAACTGATCGAGCATGTCGTCAAGACCGAACTCGGCCTTGCGTATCTTGCGCTCGAGCTCTTCGGCCTTGTCCTTGTCGACGAACTGCTCGGCCTTTTCGATCAGGCTCAGCACATCGCCCATCCCCAGGATGCGCGAGGCTAGGCGTTCCGGATGAAACTCTTCGATCGCGTCGAGCTTCTCGCCCGTCGTGATGATCTTGATCGGCACGCCCGTGATCGCGCGGACGCTTAACGCTGCACCACCACGCGCATCGCCATCGAGCTTCGTCAGGATCAGACCGTCAAAAGCGATCGCCGCTTGGAAGTTCTGAGCCGTCACGACGGCGTCCTGGCCCGTCATGCTATCGAGCACGAGCAGCGTGTCGCTCGGCTTGACGGCGTCACGAATCTTGACGAGCTCGCCCATCAAATCCGCATCGACCGTCAGACGACCCGCGGTATCAATGATCACGACATCGCGGCCTTCTTCCTTGGCCTGTTGGATGCCCCACTTGGCAATCTCGACCGGATTCATGTCGGTGCCGCGCTCGTACACCGGCACATCGGCCTGCGCGCCGACCAGCACAAGTTGTTGGATCGCAGCTGGGCGATAGACATCGCAGGCGACAAGCGCCGGACGTTTGCCCTGCGCGAGAATCAGCTTGGCGAGTTTGCCGCAGGTCGTCGTCTTGCCCGAACCCTGCAGGCCGCACACCAAGATCACCGCGGGGCTGCCCTTCAGCGCGAGCTTCGTCGACCCCTCACCCATCAGTTTTGTCAGTTCGTCATGGACGATCTTGACGACCTCTTGGCCCGGCGTCAGGCTCTCACTGACCTCTGCACCAAGCGCGCGCTCCTTGACGCTCGCAACAAACTGCTTGACAACGTCGAAGTTGACGTCCGCCTCGAGTAACGCCAGTCGGATCTCGCGGACCGCAGCATTGACATCGTCTTCGCTCAGGCGCCCACGCGACTGCAAACCACCTAATACGTCGCCAAGTCGGTCAGAGAGGGAGTCAAGCATCAGTTACCGGTGGTGGGATGATACGCGCTGGACTGCGGATGCCCGCCGCACAGAATGGTCTAATACAGATCGCGAATGGAAATTGAGCTCCAGTACCTCTACACCGGTGATGGTCCACTGATCGTTCCCGTCGAGCTCGCTGGGTTTGCCCTTGCCGGGTCCGCGCTGTTCGATATCCGCGACTCGTTCTTCGATACCAGCAACCTCGATCTGCGACGCGCAGGCTGTTCCCTACGGATTCGCCGCCAATCGAACCTGCCATCGCCAATCCTGACCTGGAAAGGCCCCTCCACGCGTCGCGCTGATCGCGCCCGCGAACGTGAAGAGATCGAAGCGCCCGTCGACCACATTCCCGGGGGTGGCGCCGAGATGCTCAAGATGGTTGACGCCGCCGGACTGCGCGAAAAGGTCGACGCCATACTCGACGCGAAGCCGGAACTCGCCGTGATCGGCGAGCTCGAGAATCGTCGGAGCACGCACGACTACGTACAGGGGCTCCATCGCGTCGAACTCTGCTGGGATCGTCTGCGCTTCCCGCTCGGCCCGAAACAAACCCGTCTTGAACTCGAAACGCAGAACGCGTCGGCCGGTCGCTTTATAGGTGCGTTTGACGCCGAGATCCGATCGCTCCTCCTCGGCGACCTCAAGGATGCGGAATACGGCAAGGCCAAAGAGTTATGCGTGCGGCTCTACCCGGAACTATTCGCTCCCAACGCGGCCTAGCGACTCCACTGCACAAAAGGACCCGGGTCCTTTTGTGCAGTCAGCCAAGACCAAGCAGGGCCCGCGCGAACGAGTCGGCCTCGAACGGACGCAAATCATCCAGCGACTCGCCCACGCCGATCAGCTTGATCGGCACGCCGAGCTCGTGCGCAATCGCGAGCGCAATACCGCCCTTCGCCGTGCCATCAAGTTTCGTCAGAACAATGCCCGTTAGCGGTGTCACCTCGCTGAACTGTCGAGCCTGCACCAAACCGTTCTGCCCCGTCGTCGCATCCAACACCAATAGCGTCTCGTGCGGCGCGCCCTCCATCCGTCCACTAATCACACGGCGAATCTTCGCCAACTCGTCCATCAAACCAACCTGCGTCTGCAAGCGACCCGCCGTATCGACCAACACGACGTCGCGGCCACGCGCCACCGCGGCATCGATACCGTCGTAGGCAACCGCAGCGGGGTCCTGCCCATGTGACGAGCCGACAAAATCGGCTCCTGCACGCGTCGCCCACGCCTCCAACTGCTCGTCCGCTGCCGCACGGAACGTATCGGCCGCAGCCACAACCACGGTTTTATTGACACGCCGCAGATGCTCAGCCAACTTGCCAACGGTCGTCGTCTTGCCCGTGCCATTGACGCCAACCATCAGGATCACCGTCGGCTTCGCCGAGATGTCGATCCTTGCCTCGGCACCCGCCAGCAGGTCCGCGATCTCCTCGGCTAGCGCAGGCGCGAGATCTTCGCCTGGCGGCAGGCCCCCAGCAGCCGCACGGCGTTCCAAGCGCCCAATAATCTCGACCGTCGCCGGCACGCCACAATCGGCGAGTAGCAGCGCCTCCTCGAGTCGCTCCCACGCCTCAGCATCCGCCGGGTCGAATGCGATCGCCTGGATCTGACCGGTGAGTGCCTTACTGGACTTTGCCAGCCCGTCGACCAACCGCCGAAAGAACCCACCACCCGCATCCTCCATGACCGCGGGCTCCGGCTCGGTGACGACAACATCGCCGAGACCCGAGAACATCAAATGCGAATCAGCCATGACGCTACGAGCCCGACGGTGACGGTGCAACGCTCAGCGTCCCCGCCGGACCATCCGTGGTACGTGGCAACCGGCGCGAAATCACCTGCGAAACACCATTGCCCGGCATCGACACGCCATACAGCGCGTCGGCGGCCTCCATCGTGCCCGCCTGATGGGTAATCACCACGAACTGTGCGCGATCGCGAAACCGATCGACTAACTCCAAAAAGCGATCAATATTGACCTCGTCGAGCGCCGCATCGACCTCGTCGAGCACGTAGAACGGACTCGGTCGCGCCAGCATCAGCGCAAAGGTAAAGCCCAGCGCCGCCATCGACTTCTCGCCACCCGACAAGACTGAAAGCGAGCGAATCTTCTTGCCCGCCGGCTGCACCTCAAGCTCCACGCCCGGCTCGGGCTCCTCCGCGAACGCATCGGGATCGTCCGACACGACCTCGCTATCAGCCTCGTCTTCCGTCGCCTCGCCGGGACCCTGCTGCACGAGCTCGGCCGGCTCAACAAGGCGCAGCCGACCACTTCCGCCCGGGAAGAGCGTCCCAATAACCTCAGCAAACCCGGCCTCGACCGTGGAGTACGTCGCCTCGAACCGATTACGAATCTCGCTACCGAGCTCGCGTACGAGCTTACGAAGCTCGGTGACGGACGTCGCGAGATCCGTGATCTGCTCGGTGATATCGTCGGCCTCCTGCTTCGCCTCCTCGTAGGCCTCCTTGGCAAGCGGATTGACCGCACCAAGCTGAACGATGCGACGCTCGAGGCGTTCGGCCTTGCCCTCACGCATCGACCGCTCGTCCTCAGGCAAGGGCTCGGCACGATCCACCAGATCGCCCAAACCGTCGCCTCGCTCCTCCATCAACACACGACAGCGCTCGCCAAGATCGTGCAACCGCTCCTCGCAACGCTCGAGCTCGACACCAAGCGCAGCGACCCTGCCTGCACCGTCGCGTCGCTCAGAACCCAGACGAGCATCCTCGTCGGCGCAGATACGTAGCTCGGTACCAAGCTCGGCGACGCGTGCCGCACCATCCTGTGTCAGCGCGCGCGCTGGCTCACGAAAACGCTCTGCGGTAATCAGCGCCGCACGAATCGTCTCGAGGATGAGTGGCAGCTTGTCGACCACCGCACCGAGGCGCTCCGCACCACGCTGCGCAGCATCTGCTTGACCCTCCTGGTCGCCAGCCAGTTCGCGCAAACGCGCGCCCTCAACGCGGGCGCGCTCGGCGCGCTCCTCCGATGCTGCGCGGCGACCGCGACGGTCCGCAACCTCTCCTTGCAGCGATATGCGCACTGCTTCCGCCGCCTCATGCTCGGTCTTCCGCTCGGCTGCGCGCTCGCGCAATGCCACAAGCCCGGCCTCCAGGGCCGCAAACTCTGCCTGTGCAGCATCTGCGCGCGTTTCGCACTGCTCTGCCTCTAAAATCGCCGTGTACAGACGCTCACCCGTCGCCTCATCAACGCGGGCCAGGCGATCTGCCTCACGCGTGGCCTCGACGAGTTCCCGCTCAAGCCGCAACTGCGTGTCCCGAGCCTCTGCCACAGCGGTGCGAGCAGCGGACTCGGCCTGCTCAACCTGCGACCGCACTGCAGTCGCCTCGGCAAGCCGAGTGGCTGCCGCATCGCGCGCAGTGGCATCGGCAGCGACCTGCTGCTCGACACCCGCGAGGTCGCGCTTACGTTCGAGCGCGCGACCCGCTGCGTCTCCCGCCCGGAACGCGATCCCGCGATCCGCGTCGAACCCCCGTCCGTCCGCCAATACTCCGATCCCGTGGCGAACCTCGAGCAGGTCCTGCGCGCGCTCGACCAAAAGCACTCCGTCGAGCAGACCCGCGGGTATCTCACCAAGCAATTCCACGCGCGAACTGAGCGGCACGCCCGGCCCCTCTGCCTGTCGGGTCGGCAGTCGGTCAAGGCAGAGCAGCGCAGCACCTTCCAACGCGTCATCGGCGAGGAGTTCGACGGCATCGCTGGCGACCAGTGCCACGGCCTCAGTCGCACGCCACGACAACACTGCCGCCACGGCGCGCTCGACACCCGCGGCAGGTCGAATCTGATCCGCGATCAGCGAGACGCCACGATCGCGGAGCCGCACCAGCGCGCCATCCAAACCATCGCCACGCTCGATCGCCTGCCGTAACTCGCTCAGTCGCGCTGCCGACGCCTGCGCCTTGGCGTCCGCCGCGGCAGACGCTCCACGCACCAATGCCTCGTCCGCACGGGCCGCTTCAGCAGCAACTCGCGCCTCCTGTTCCACGCGCTCGATCTCGGCAAGCGCTGCGCGCGCGGCGACCACGCTGACTTCGATAGCTTCGAGCACGAGCTGCGCCTCGAGCCGCGCCGACTCGCGATCGCCGATACCGGCAGCAAGCTCGGCACGGCGCGCCGTCGCAGCAGCAGCTCGCTCGCGATTCTCTGTGGCCTCCGCGCCCGCACGCGCCAAACGACCCTCGTGCTCGGCCTCTGAGCGACGCGCCTCCAGCACCGTTGACAGAGCGACCTCGGACGTCTCGGTGGCAGCAGCGAAGCGATCCTCGACACCCGTATCGTCCGGATCCTTAGCGAGTTCTGCACGCTCGCGCTCGGCGTCGACCTCGACGGAGGCCGCGGCCGAAGCGGTCGTGGCGGCCTCGTCGATCAGACGACCCGCACGAACACGCAGACGCTCGATGTCGTGGGCAAACTCCTCGCTCCGCTCCTCGAGCAACGTGACCCGATCGGTCAACCGCTCCACCCCGGCATCGAGCCGTTGGACGAGCCGCGAAGCGGTCTCCTGCTCGCTGACCAGTGCACCCAATGCGGCCTCGGCAGCCTCGCGCCGCTTGATGATCTCCGCGGCCGCCGCATCCAAAACTTCCTGTGCAGTGCGGGCCTCGCGAAGATCGTTTTGGCGGGCCTGCCGATCGCGGCGGGAGTGCGCCATCGCCGACAATACGAGTTCCAAGCGCATCTCGAGCAGCTCGGCCGCAAGCAACGCAGCACGTTCGGCTGCTGATGCCTGCAAGGCCAATGGGCGCAATCGACCCTGAATCTCGGCCTGTCTCGTGCGCGCTTCAACAAGGTGACGCTCGACGCGATTAAGCTTCTGCAGAGCGCGGACCCGGCGGCGTTTGTACTTGCCAAGCCCGGCGACTTCTTCGATCAGGCCACGACGAACCGAGGGGCTAGCAAGCAGTACTTGGTCGATCTGGTTCTGCCCGATGATCGCGTGACTATCGCGCCCCAGCCCCACATCAGCGAGAACCTCGTGGACATCGAGCCGCCGCACGGGAACGCGATTAAGGAGATACGCACTCTCGCCATCGCGGCTCAGTCGACGCAACACCGACAACTCGGGACGCCCACCATGGGCCACACCACCCTCGTCCTCGAGTACGAATTCCACTTCGGCAACACCCGCAGCAGCACGACTCTCCGAACCACTGAAGAGGACATCGAGCCCCGTGGCGACACGTACCTCGGATGGTGCTTGCGAGGCCATCGCCCAGAGCAATGCCTCAGCGATGTTCGACTTGCCCGAGCCATTCGGGCCAACGATTACACCGACACCCTTGTCGAACTGCAACTCGGTCTCGTCGGCAAAACTCTTGAAGCCCTTGATGCGAATCCGCGTGAGTCTCATGCGGCATCGCCCGCATCGACCACGATCAGCGCCCGTCGAGCTGCTGCCTGCTCGGCGGCACGCCGCGACACACCCTCGCCTTCGCCGAGGATGTCGCCATCGATGATGGCGACGGCCCGATAGTGCCGCGCGTGCGCTGGTCCAGTTACCTCCACTAGTTCGTACGCTACACGGCGGCCCTGACGCTGCAGGATCTCTTGGAGCGCAGTTTTGGGGTCGGCGCGTGGATCGAGCGCGTGTTCGACGAGGGGCGCGAAGGCGTCGACAACCGCCTCGCGCGCGCTCTCCCACCCTTGTTCGAGGAAGATCGCTCCGAGCGCAGCCTCCGTCAGATCGGCAAGTACCGACCGATTAAACGAAAGTTCGCGCGCAGCCGTGGCGTGCTTGGTCTGCGCCGCCTGTTCGCGCATGCGATCGCCGAGCTGCTCGTTGCGCGCCACGACAGCGCAGAAGCGCGCAGAGCGGACCTGATTCTTGATGCGCGACAGCTCGCCCTGCGTACCGTCGGGGAAGCGGTCGAGCAGGTAGGCGCCGAGCGCGAGGTCGAGTACAGCATCGCCCAGCAACTCGTACCGCTCGTACGAATCGCCGGGTGACGCTGCCCAGCTAGCGTGCGTCAGCGCGCGGGTGCGCGACTCCGACGCGAGCGCGTCGAGTCGGCCTCCGATCGGCCCCAAGGGATCAGTCAGCGCGGGCGACGATAAAGTCGACGGCGTCGCCGACAGTGCCGATCGACTGGGCCTCCTCATCGGAGATCTTCACGTTGAAGCCCTCCTCGAGATCCATGATCAACTCGACCAGGTCGAGCGAATCGGCCTGCAGATCGTCGCGCATGTGCGCCGACTCGGTGATGTTGGCCGGATCGACGTCGAGTCGCTCGATCAGGATCTCCTGCACCTTTGCCAAAACCTCTGCTCGCTCAGCCACTATTCTCCACCTTTATAGAACTGCCGTAAACGCTGCTGACATTAGCAGGCGCGGCAGGTGATCTACCCCATGCGAGCGGCAATTGCCGCCACGAGGTCGCCACGAACGCCATCCGCAGCATACCTACAGGCCTGCGCAATACCGGGGGAACTGGCTGAGCCATGAGCGATAACCGTCACGGCATTCGCTCCTAACAGGTGCGCACCACCATACGTATCCGGGTCGAGACTGCCTCGCACACGGCGAAGAGCCGGCCGCAACAGCAGCCCGCCAAGCGAGGCGCGCGGACCCGTCGCCTCGCGCTGTACACGCACGAAGGCTTCTCGTGCCGCTCCCTCCGTCGCCTTGAGCGCAACGTTGCCGGCAAAGCCATCGCAGACGATCACGTCAACAAGCGACGTCAGCACCTCGCCCGCCTCGACGCTGCCGCGGTACACGAGCGTCGTATCCGCAGCGAGCAGGGCGTGCGCCTCCTTCGTGCGCGCATCCCCCTTGCCCGGCTCCTCACCAATTGTCAGTAGCCCACAGGTCGGGTTACGGATGTTGAGCACGTGTTGCGCGAAGGCGCTACCAAGCTGCGCGAAGGTGTGCAGGTACGCCGCGGGAGTATCGACATTGGCACCAGCATCGATCAAGACCGTAGGGCCGTTTCGCCCCGGCAAGACCGCCGCCAGCCCAGGGCGAGCAACCCCCGGCAAGCGCCCAATGATCAACGTGGCCGCCGCGAGCGTCGCGCCGGAGTGCCCCGCCGATACGAGCGCGTCAGCGTCGCCATTACGTACGGCTTGGGCAGCCACGACCAACGAAGACCCTGCGTCGCCGCGGACAGCATCGATCGGGTCCGAATCGAGGGAAATTACCGAGTCGGTATGCCGAACCGTAATGTGCTGCGTGTCACCGACGAGCGGCGACAGCAACGCCTCATCACCAACCAAGAGGACGTGCAAATCCGAATCTGCCACGGCAGCCAAGACACCAGCAACCACGCTCTCGGGCGCGGTATCACCCCCCATCGCGTCGACCGCGATGACAACGCTCATAGGCTAAACGAGGGGAGCGTTAGTGGTGATGTAGCGCCGACCACGGTACGTTCCGCAACTCGGGCACACACGATGCGGCAACTTCGGCGCGGAACACACCGTGCACGTTGCGACCACAGGGATCGCGATCTTGTGCGTCGCGCGTCGCTTGTCGCGACGAGCCTTCGAGGTTTTCCGTTTCGGGACTGCCATAACGCTGCGCAGCGTAGCGAACGCCAGCGCGCGGTTGCGTCACCACTCTCAGGAATCGTCAGAAATGAGGTCGCGCAACGGGCCCCAGCGATCGTCTCGCTCAGGAGCGGGGCATGCGCACGCCGCTTGATTAAGGTCGACGCCACAGGTCGTACACAACCCCGCACAATCTTGGCGACAAAGGATCTTCAGCGGCATGGTCAACACGATCGCATCGGCTGCCCACGTCGCTACGTCGAGACCATCGCCCGAGAGGTAATCACAGACCTCCTCGGCTTCCGCGCCGGGCGCGGGGTGATCCGCCTGATACTCACTCACATCGATCGTGACCGGCACCGCAGCACCCTCGAGACAGCGATGACACGGCCCCATAATCGTGCTCGACAGGCGCAGCCGCATCAACAACCCCGAAATTAGACGCGTGATATCCACCCGCGCAATGGCGGGCGCCGCGGGTCCCGCATAGACCACTCCACCGATTCTGATCTCGGGCAACGTGACCGGTACATCGAGCGAGCGCTCGACACCCGGCTCGAGCCGGAGTTGCGCGAGATCAATCATCAGCGTCGTAGCCGCCGACGGCTACGTGGTGATTTCAGTGAACTGCGCCGAGCCACCCTCAGTGCGTTCTGGTGATGCGCTGCTCAACTGACCACGCCCACGCTGCACCGCACCGAGGAACTTCCCGAGGTTCGTCTCAAGCGTGCCAAGAATCTCGTCGGCGTAATCCTCTGCACCCAACCGAATCTCGCGCTCGCGTTGACGCGCATTCTCGAGAATCTCTTGGGCCTGCCGCTCGGCAAGTCGCACGACCTCCTGCTGCGAGGCCTCGCGCTGGGCGATCTCTCGCGCCTCCACAACGATCCGCTCGGACTCGCGCTTCGCCTCGCCGAGCATCTCCTGCCGCTCCTTGACGATCCAACGAGCCTGCTTGATCTCATCCGGAATCGTCGCGCGCATCTGATCCAGGATCTCCCAGATCTCTTCGCGGTCGATCCGGACCTGATCGGTCAGCGGGACTGCTTTGGCGTTGTGAACAAGCTCGTCGAGCTTGTCAATGAGGACGAGGACATCCATAAGGTCTCCTTTACAGGTTACGCGAAGACGGATGGTCGTCGAACCAGCGGACGACACACGGGGGGACAAGGTTTTCGACAGAGCCACCGAATTCGGCGATTTCGCGGACGCCGCTCGATGACACGAACATGTATCGACCCGATGCTGCCAAGTAGACAGATTCGATGTCGGGTGCGAGGTGCTTGTTGAGTTGCTGCATCTGAAATTCCCATTCAAAGTCCGATACCGCTCGCAGGCCCTTGACGAGCGCGCTCGCATTCGAGCGCTTCGCAAAGTCTACGACGAGATCGGAGAAGGTCTCCACCGTGACGTTCGGCACATCTGCGAGTGATTCTTGCAGGAGCGCCACGCGGTCATCGGCAGGAATCAGTGGTTCCTTATGTTTCGGACGTCGAACGACACCCACGACGACGTGATCAAAGAGATCCGCAGCACGGCGAATGATGTCGATATGGCCCAGCGTGACTGGGTCGTAACTGCCCGGGCAGATCGCGATTCGGTCGGTCATGCAGACTCCATGTGCTGAAGGATGACGATCCTCGCGGCCCCGATGCGGCGGTTGTAGTGCTCAGTCATGCCAGGAATGGATAATGCCTCGCTCGCGGCAGTCTCGATGACGAGGGCACCAGCGGATACAACAACCTGTGGAAGGAGGCGAACGAGCACGGCAGCCAAGTCTCGCACAGCGTCATAGGGCGGGTCAACGAGGACGAGATCGAATTGCTCTCCGGCGGCCGCAAGACGCTTAAGGATCGTGACGGCGTTACCGCGCTCGATCGTGGATCGTGCACTCTCGCCCAGCGTCTCAACATTCGTACGGATTGCAGCCAGCGCATCGCTATCGCACTCGACAAACCGACATGAGGCCGCTCCGCGCGAGAGCGCCTCGAGACCCAGCGCACCCGAGCCAGCGAAGAGGTCGAGCACGCGCGCATCAGGAATCGGTCCGAGCGATGCGAACAACGACTCGCGGGCGCGGTCCGATGTTGGGCGAACGCCCTTGCCTGACGGCGCGACAAGACGCCGCGATCGATGCTGCCCGGAGACAATACGCACACCTAGAGCGTCGCAGTCCGAGCGGACAGATCAGGCGCGACGCAGTGCGGCGATCAACGCGCCAAAGCGATCTGCCGCCGCCAGCGCGAGGATCTCGTCGCCGCCGTCTCGCAGGACGCGGGCAGCATCCTCCCGCGCCCGTTCGAGCAGGCGCCGGTCGCGGTGGAGCCGCGCATAGCGCAGATCGGTGCGCCCACTCTGTGCCTCGCCGAGCAGGCGACCCTCCCCCCGCATCTCGAGATCAATCTCGGCCAACGCAAAACCACTTTGATGCCGCACAATTGCCTCGAGCCGCTCGCGCCCAACCGGCGTCGGCTCGGCCGAGCTGTAGAGCAGACAGTACGACTGCTCGCTGCCTCGCCCAACGCGACCGCGCAACTGGTGCAGCTGCGCAAGGCCAAAGCGGTCCGCATCCTCGACCACCATCACCGAGGCATTCGCAACATCGACTCCGACCTCGATCACCGTCGTCGCCACGAGCACGTCGACGTCACCGGCAGCGAAAGCCGCCATCACGCGGTGCCGTTCAATCGCCGGCATCTGTCCATGCGCACACGCCACGCGGACGTCGCTCAGTGGACCCGTCGCCAGCCGCACCGCCTCCTCTTCTGCGGCACGCGCCTCGACCTCGGGATTCTCCTCGACGAGCGGACAGACAACGTAGGCCTGGCGACCTGCAGCAACCTGCTCGATAATCCAGCGGTAGCCATCCTCACGCTTGGCCTCCGGCACGATGCTGGTTTTGATTGGGATGCGCCCTGGCGGTAGTTCGTCGATCACGCTGAGGTCGAGATCGCCGAACGCTGTCAAGGCAAGCGAGCGGGGGATCGGCGTGGCAGTCATGTGCAGGACGTGTGGCACGACGGTACCTCCCGCTGAAAGAGCAGCGCGCTGCGCGACACCAAAGCGGTGCTGCTCATCGACCACCAGCACCGTCAAGGCGGGAAACGTCGTGTGCAGCAGGGCGTGCGTACCGATCGCAATCAACGGCTGCCCGGCCTCGATCCGCGAGCGGCGCGCACGTCGCTCTTTGTCCGGTACATCGCCCGACAGATAGGCGATCTCGATCCCGAGTGGTTCGAGCATGCGTTCGGCGCTCCGCAGATGCTGCAGCGCCAGAACCTCGGTCGGTGCGAGTAGCGCGCCCTGGCCACCCTCCTCGACCGCGCGGACGAGCGCAGCAAACGCCACGACCGTCTTACCCGAACCGACGTCACCTTCCAACAATCGCTGCATCGGCTGCGTGCGATCGAGGTCGGCATCGATTGCCTCAAGCACGCGCGCCTGTGCGCCTGTCAACACAAACGGAAGTGCAGCACGAAATCTCTGAGAGAGTTGGCCTGGCTGGCCGAGTTTCGAGGCTCCCCCCTGGTCATCCGTCTCCTGCCGGTGCTGCAACAGGGCGAGCTGCAACAGCAGGAGTTCCTCATAGGCGAGCCTGCGCCGCGCCTTCGTAAATGCACCCCGCCCCGACGGCTGATGCCCGGCGCGGATCGCATCGCGCCGCAGCGGCAGGCGGTGACGCATGCGTAACTCGACGGGTACCGGATCGGGCACCGCGTCAATCAGGTCCGTGATTGCATCGCCGACCAGGGTCCGCAGAATGCCCGTCGAAATCTGCGACGACGCGTGGTAAACCGGTACGAGCCCCGCACTGGTAGCGACCTCCTCGTCGGGTCCGCCCATCACCTCGTGGGTCTTGACCGTCAATTCCGCGCCGCGCGCACCAATCTTGAGCGCACCGCGCGCGACGAGGCGCGTGCCCGGCTCGAGCGTGCGTGCGAGATGGCGCTGATTGAACCACGTCAACGCGATCTCACCCGTGTCGTCTGTGAGGCGCGTCTGCAGGATCCGCAGGCCGCGACGACGCGTTGGGCGCTCCGTAATCGAACCGACACGACCGACGACCGTCACCTCGTCCTCACCACTGAGGATCGCCTCCGCGATCGTCCGGAGCGCCGTCATGTCCTCGAAACGAAAGGGCAGGTCCTCGAGCAGATCGCCACGCGTCTCCAATCCCATCGCGCGTAGCGCCGCCACGCGCTTGGCGGGGCCTGTGATTGGCGTCAGTAGCCGCGCCGGAGCCGGTGCAGTACGCGGACGCGGCAACGGGTCCGTCGCAGAAACTCCAGGGAAAGGCGCCAGCACGCACCCATTCTGGCGCGTGCGCCTACGGGCATGTCTGTGCGACAGTCTCCGTATGGCACGCGTCATCGCAATCGACTGGTCTGGCGCCCTCGTCGGCTCTCAGCAACGCATCTGGCTCGCTGAGGCCGTCGATGGTGATCTGCAGTTGCTTGAGAATGGCCGTTCGCGTGCACAGGTAATGACTTGGCTGGGCGAACGCCGCAGCCAGGTCGACGATGCAATCGTCGGTGTCGACTTCGCCTTCTCCTACCCCCACTGGTTTCTCGATCAGCACGGCTGTAGCGAGATCGGACAGCTCTGGGACTTGGTTGCAAGATTCGGCGAGGAATGGCTTGCGACGTGCCCCGCACCGTTTTGGGGTCGCCCCGGCAAGCGGCGTGGCGACGAATCGCAGCTGCGCGCCTGCGAGACCGGCTGGAACGTGCGCGGCATCGTGCCGAAGAGCGTCTTCCAGATTGGTGGTGCGGGTGCGTGCGGCACGGGCTCGATCCGCGGCATGCCACTGCTGCGCGAGTTGCGAGCCGCCGGCTGGTCGATCTGGCCTTTCGATCCCGTATCGACGCATCTCGTTGCGGAGATCTGGCCGCGGCTCCTGACGGGGCCCGTGGCGAAATCGTCGCCACTCGAGCGGCGAGCGTGGCTCACCACGCACACGGAAGTCCACGCGTCGCTCGCAAATGTAGCCGCGAGCAGCGAGGATGCCTTCGATGCCGCAGCGAGCGCGATCGTCCTTTCGCGCTGCCGCGACCTTGCCGAGACCTTGACTGCGCCCCTGATTGGCGATCCGCGTGAAGGCTCGATGCTGGTGCCGCCGAGTGCTCTCACGCATTAGCCTTTACGAAGGGATTTCGTGATGGGGACGGACGCCACAACCACGAAATCGAGCCCACCCCCGTTACCTCGATCAGAGCAATCGCATGCGCGAGATCGGAGCGCAACAACGCATCGGCGAGTGCCGGTGTGGACTGGCAGCCGGACATGATGGGCCCGGGCCCATCATGTCCGCCCACACAACCACCGCCTAGACGAGCCTCGTCACAACAAGCACCCAAGCCGTGCGCGTGCAACTGCAGTTCGTCACAGTCCACGCGTCGTCAGCACAACACCGAGCGAAGGCCGCAGCACAATCAGAGCAGCATCCCTATCAACCGCGAGTAGGTTTTAGTGGCTGGCTCGCGAGGCCAGGTTCGTCGCGCTGCGCATCGCTAACCTATCGCCATCCACAGGCCCGTTGGCCTCGCCGCCTACTGTCCTGGCTCACACCCATGCGCTGAACACCGCACTCGACGAAAACTGCACAAAAGGACCCGGGTCCTTTTGTGCACTATCAGGCGAGTACGGCCTCTCGCATCGCAGCGATGTGTGCCGGCGTCGAACCGCAGCACGCGCCGATCACGTTGATGCCGAGAGCGCGCATGTCCCGCGCCCACTCGACCATCACCTCAGGCGTACCGTCGTAGAGAAACTCGTCGCCGACAAGCCTCGGCAGACCCGCATTCGACTGCGTCATCAAGAAGACGCCATCCGGACGCGCCTCGACCATTTCCGCGGCGATGATTCGCATCTCGTCGACACCACGACCACAGCCGGCACCAATGATCTGCACGCCCATCGCAGCAATCGCCTCAACAGCCTGCCCCGGCTTGACACCCATCATCGTATGCAGGTTCGTATCGAACGACATCGTCGCCAGAATCGGCAGCCCCGGAGCCTCGGCCTGTGCGGCCCGCACCGCGGCCTCGACCTCCGAGAGGTCACTCATCGTCTCGATCAGGATGGCATCCACCCCTCCCGCGATGAGACCACGAATCTGCTCGGCAAAGAGCGCTTGCGCCGACTCGGGAGTCAACGTCCCCATCGGCTCCATCAGATCGCCCAACGGACCAACATCGCCGAGCACGTAGACACCCGGATGTCGATCCGCGACGCGACGCGCGACCTCGGCGCCTGCGCGGTTGAGTTCCTCTACGCGATCACCGAGGTCGTGCATTTCAAGCCTCGGGCGTGTCCCACCAAACGTGCATGTCGTAATCAGGTTCGAACCCGCCGCCGCGTACTCCTCGAGGATCCCCTCAATAGCGTCCGCGTGGTCGACGTTCCACAACTCGGGTGCTCCACCATCGGTCAGGCCCGCATCCTGCAGCATCGTCCCCATCGCACCATCGCCAAGGATGTGTCTACCCGACTGCAACGTCTCGAGGATGCCACTCATCATGCCCCCTGGGCAGGGCCAAGCTCGTCGAGCATGGCGTTCAGACGATCTTCCGACAAGTCAACCTCAAAGCCACTCGCGATGCGATCAACCAGATCTGCTGGCGAGCCCTCGGCCTCGATCCAATCACCGCGACGCCACCCCTCCATGTAGGCCTCCGCATCGGCTGCATCGAGCCGCATTGCTGCCTCGTCGATCGCCTCTTGAAAGCGCTGCGGTAGGGACGTCTTGGCCGATTCGTCGCCATCGCGTGCAGCAACGATGGAGGGGATGTCACGCCAGTAGGTGATCTGATATTCGCTCACGTTGCGCACTCTAACAATTACGCCGCCGCCTGCCCAACCCCTGATACCTTTCCGGTATGTCGTCGTGGGTCATCGCACTGATCGTTGCATGGGTGGCGATCGCTATCATTACCACGATCCTCAAACGCCCCGTTTACGGCCCTGGTTGAGCGATCACTCAGGGCGCGAGGCTCGCGTCCGAACATCGTCAGAAGAAGGCAGACCGCGCTGCCCGCGCTGCAGAGGACTAATCCGCGCTGAGATAGGCAAGCCCGAGCGCGCCCGGTCCGGCGTGCGCGCCAACGACAGCGCCGAGCGTCAGAATCCGCAGCGAGCGAATACCCGGACGCGCAGCGCGCACACGAGACTCCAACAGTGCTGCCCGCTCCGGATCGGCAGCATGCGCAATCGCCACATCGATTTCGCGGTAGCGCGTCGAGCGCTCGACGAACTCTGCAACCAACGCCGGTAACAGCTTGTCCTCGCCGCGCACACGCCCCGCGGCAACCACCTCACCCGCTTCGATCGCCAGGATCGGATGGAACCCGAGCAGCGTGCCGACCAGCGCCTGCGCGCGCCCAATGCGACCGCCACGCTGCAAGTACTCGAGCGTCGAAACGCTAAAGAGACAATCCGAGTGATCGTTGAGAGCAGCAAACAGCGCCGGCAACGCACTCGGATCGGCACCCGCATCGAGCGCTGCTTGCGCGCGCCCGAGACCCAGCGCGAAAGGCATCGAAACACTCCGACTGTCAATCACCGTAATGCGACCCGGAAACTGCTCGGCGGCCACCAAGGCGGAGGCATACGTCCCACTGAGGCGCGACGAGAGATGCACCGATACAACGTGCTCGTAGCGCTCGAGAAGATCCGCATAGACCGCCACGAAGGCGCCGGGCGACGGCTGTGACGTAGTCGGATGATCCGGCGAGTGGGCCAATCGCTCGTAGAACGCCGCAGCCGTAAGATCCACATAGTCGCGGAACTCGCTGTCGCCGAAATGGACCGTCAACGGCACCATCGTCCAGTTGGGACAATCCGGTGTCGGAAGATCTGCCGTCGAGTCGTAGACCAGGGCGACCTGCCCGACGGCATCCCGCTGCGTCGCCTGGACCATCATCTCGGCGCGCATATCCGACCAAGCAACGTTCGAAACACTGCCAAAAACACCCGCAGCCACAAGCACGGCGTCCGGATCGTCCACGTGCACGTGTACACGAAGCAGACGATCATCGCCCACCACAACCAGCGAGTCCCCCCACTCGCTCGCCGCCACGCGCAGCGCTTCAGCATCGCCATCGCGCACCACGAAGCCGAGGCAGTACTGATACCGACTCGTCGGATCCAATCCGTGTAGCTCGGGCATCACGAAGACGGCTCCGTCATCGACCACAGCGGCCCCGTCGAGCACGGCGATCAGGCCGGTCAGGATCGCGACCAGGCCGGCGGCACCCGCATCGACCACTCCCGCGCTGCGCAACTGCTCGAGCTGCATCGGCGTCTCTAAGAGCGCGCGCTGCGCGCCGGCCAACGCCGAGTCGAGGGCACTGCGTATGTCTGCTCCCTCACTCGCCTCAGCCAACGCACGTGCCACCGTCAGCATCGTGCCTTCGACCGGTTCGGGCACGGCCCGATAGGCGGCCTCCGCACCGGCCCCTAAGGCGGCAGCGATCGCTGGTCCGTCAACAACTCCGCGCCCCAACTGCAATACCGCGGTGCGTACCAGCGCCGACAGGATCGTTCCACTATTACCCCGCGCCCCGAGCAGTACCGCATCACCAACGGTCTCCGGTACCACGGCCGGGTCGTTACGCAGCGCCGCCACGACAGCATCGACCGTGTGCAACAAATTGCTGCCCGTATCGCCGTCTGCGACAGGATAAACATTGATCGCATTGAGCATCGCACGCTCTTTCGCAAGCTGCGCACGGGCGCCAAGCGCGAGGTCGAGCAGGGATGGGAGCGACTGTTGCGGCACGTTCGAAGACGGGTGCCGTTTGCGGCATTCGTCAGGTTCCAGCATACTTCCCCCATGTCGCGCATCTGCTCCTCCTGTAGCCGGGGTCCATCCTTCGGCAATAACCGCAGTCATTCCATGATCGCCACGAGGCGTCGCTTCAATCCGAACCTGCAGAAGCTGCGCATCCTCCAGAACGGCGTTGCCGTTCGGGCCTACGTTTGCACTCGCTGCCTGAAGGCCGGCAAAGTGCAACGCGCGCTCTAAACCACCGCTCGACGAGCCAATAGGCGCGTGGCGGGGCAGGGCGGAGCCGACTGCTTGGAGCAACCGTTGGTGCAGCGAGACCGGCCCCGCCGAACCAGCCGACGCTAGATCGCGCGGAGCGTGGCGAGCAGGCTGAGTGCAGCCGCGGCTGCCTCGCGGCCCTTATGTCCCTCACAACCGCCGATGCGATCGACAGCCTGCTGGTGCGTCTCCACCGTCAAGACACCAAACGCGACAGGCTTACCGCTCGCTGCGGCAGCCATCGAAACACCCCGCGCTGCCTCATTGCAGACATACTCGAAGTGCGGCGTATCGCCACGAATTACACAGGCCAGCACGATCACGGCGTCATACACACCCTCCGCACAACGCTGCGCAGCCAAACCCACCTCGAACGCCCCCGGCACTGGCACGATCGTCACATTGCCCGCAGCGATCCCGCGCGCCAAACACTCGGCCACCGCACCATCAACGAGCGGTTGCACGATATCCATGTGGTACTCCGCCGCAACAATTGCGATCCTCGTCGCAGCATCGAGCTCGACAGGAACAAGGCGCTGCGAACCCAACGGCGCAACGATCTGCCCCGCAGCGTCCGGCACAGTCACTGTTGCGCGCCCGCCGTCTCTCCGGCCGCCGGATCAATCATCCGTGGCGGTTCGGTCGGCATCTCAGTCGCAGCCTTAATGTGCTGATGATGCAGCGTATGTCCCATCTTCTCGCGCTTCGTCCGCAAATAATCGGCGTTATGCTCGCCCGGCTCGACCTCGATCGGCACCTGCTCCGTCACCGTCAGACCATACCCCTCGAGACCAATGATCTTGCGCGGATTGTTCGTCAGGATCTTAATCGTCGACAACCCAAGGTCGGCCAGGATCTGCGCCCCAATACCATACTCGCGCTGATCGTCCATAAAGCCAAGCTCGAGATTCGCCTCGACCGTATCTCGCCCCTGCTCCTGCAACTCGTAAGCCCGCAGCTTATTGAGGAGACCAATACCGCGACCCTCCTGCGCCATATACAAGACGACACCACAGTCGGCCTGCACAACCTGCTGCATCGCCATCTGCAACTGCTCACCACAATCACAACGCAGCGAACCGAACACATCGCCCGTTAGGCACTCGGAGTGCACGCGCACCAAGACATCCTGCTTGCCCGCAATGTCACCGTAAATCAGCGCCATATGCTGCTTGTCGGCCAGCGTCTCGCGATAACCAATCGCTTGGAACTCGCCGTACGGCGTCGGCAAATTGACTTCGGCGACGCGCTCGATCAACTGCTCCGTGCGGCGGCGATACTCGATCAGATCCGCAACGGTGATGATCTTGATGTCGTGCTCGGCGCTGAACGCGGCGAGGTCGTCGACGCGCGCCATCGTGCCGTCGGGATTCATCACCTCACAGATCACGCCTGCCGGTGTGCATCCCGCCAGCCTCGCCATGTCGACGGAGGCCTCGGTCTGTCCCGTACGCTCGAGCACGCCACCCGGACGAGCACGCAACGGGAAGATATGGCCCGGCATCAAAATATCACTCGCGCCCTTGCTCGGGTCCACCGCGACCCGACAGGTATGTGCGCGGTCAGCAGCCGAGATACCCGTCGTAATGCCCTCGCGTGCCTCGATCGTGACGGTAAAGGCCGTCTCGTAGAGCGTCACATTGTCCCTCACCATCGGCTGGAGACCAAGCTCGTCACAGCGGTCCGGCGTTAGCGCCAGGCAGACCAGACCACGCGCATGGGTCGCCATGAAGTTGATGTCGTTGCCCGTCACGAACTCGGCAGCCATACAAAGATCGCCCTCGTTCTCGCGATCTGGAGCATCAATGATGATGATCATCTTGCCACGCCGCACATCTTCGATGGCGTCCTCAATCGAGCTAAACGGCGGTTTCGGGGTATGCATTAAATTCCCTACTTCGGACTTTCGGTCATGGTAGCGAAGTGCCGTTAGCCGCCCGCCGTGTCACCACGGTCGGCCGCGAACTTCTCCACATATTTCGCATAGATGTCTGCTTCGAGATTGACGCGATCACCAACTTTCAGCGAGCCAAACGTGGTGACCTTGCACGTATGTGGGATCAGCCAGATCTCAAAACCCTCGCTGACAACGTGCGAAATGGTCAGCGAAACCCCATTGACGGCGATCGAACCCTTCTCCACGACGTAGCGCGTGATCGCGGGTGGGGCGGAGATCGTGAGCACCGTGGCGATACCATCCTCGCGTATCGCGCTGATCGCACCAACCGCGTCAACGTGGCCCTGTACGACGTGACCACCCATGCGATCCGTCGGTCGCAGTGCGGGTTCGAGATTGACGAGGCTACCAGCGACGAGCGCGCCCGTCGTGGTGCACGCAAGGGTTTCGCCCATCGCCTCGAATGCGATCCGCTCGCTGCCGAGTTCGACTGCTGTCAGACAGGTGCCGTTGACACTGACCGAATCGCCCATGCCAACATCCCCAGCGAGCTGTGGCATGTGGATCACAATGCGCGCGCCATTCTCTGCCGCGACGACACCCTCGACCTCGCCAACCTCTTGCACGATACCCGTAAACACAGATTGCCTCCGCGGCGTTAGCGCGGCTCTCGCAGCCACGCGTCGATCCACAGATCGTCGCCGATCGTCTCGCACGACCACGCCGCCAAGGCCAGCGCATCCACCATCTCGACCGACGGGGTGCCGGAATCTCCCAACAGACCCGGTGCCAGTGGATCGCCGAGCAGCTTCGGTGCAGTTATCACGATCATGCGATCGATCAGGCCCTCCCCGTGCAACGCGCCAGCCAAGCCTGCACCACCTTCGCAGAGCACGGATTGGATACCCCGCTCGTGCAAGAGCGCCAGCCCGGCATGGAGATCCGCGACCTCGACCACATCAACACCCTGGTCGATCAGAGTCGCTCGCCGCGTGGCATCGGCTCCCTCTGCACACAACACCAGCACGGGGCCGTCACGCACGGACTGCGCCAACTTGGAGGTTGCGCTCAGCCGGCACAGGCGATCCCACACCACGCGCAGGGGCTGGTGTTCTGCTGGAGGTACGCAATCGCGCGCAGTCAGTTGGGGATCGTCCGCGAGTGCGGTACCCGAACCGACGAGCACGGCTCCGACCTCTGCGCGCAACTCGTGCACGCGAGCCCGAGCCTCGACGCCGGTAATCCAACGACTATCGCCCGTGCGCGTCGCGGTACGACCATCGAGCGTCTGCGCGGCCTTGTACGTGACATGCGGCCGCCCGAGGGTATGTGCAGTCCGAAAGCCCGCATTCTGACGGCGCGCCGCGATCGCAAGTGGATCGTCGTCGTCGGCGCACTCGACAAGCACCCCGGCATCCACGAACTGCTTGAGACTCGAACCGGCGGCGTGTGGTGCTGGGTCGCCCGCGAGGAACACAACTCGGGCGATCCCCGCTGCGAGCAGCGCATCGGAGCAGGGGGGCGTGCGACCCGTGTGGGCGCAGGGCTCGAGCGTGACGTACGCGGTGGCGTCGCGCGCGCGCTCCTGCGCAATCTCGAGTGCCATCGCCTCGGCATGCGCCTCGCCCGGTCGTACGTGCCACCCCTCAGCAACCACCGTGCCGTGCCGAGCGATCACGCAGCCGACGCGTGGATTTGGCGCTGCCGTGCGAGCACCCCGCTCCGCCAATTCGAGCGCACGCTGCAGCAGCAGTCGATCGGCGTCGTCAATCACACGGAAAGCGTACGCGACAAGATGTCGTACCGAAAACCATCAGGCAACTGTTGCGCCAGCAGCCCGAACCAACTCGACCAGATCAAGGTAGGCCTGGCCCGGGTCCGGCTGCTTGTAGATCGCCGAGCCAACCGTCAAGCGGTTTGCACCGGCTTCGTAGGTAAGGACGATGGTATCGGCAGTGACGCCACCGTCGATCTCCACACCGACACCGGGACCAGCGATTGCGCGGAGTTGTCCAAGTCGTTCGAGTGACGCAGCAATGAACCGCTGACCACCCCAACCCGGACTGACGCTCATGCAGAGGAGATTGCGGGCGTAGCGTGCAGCCTCGGTCACGGCAGCGACCGGCGTCGCCGGGTTGAGCGTGACACCCGGAACCATTCCGGCCTCCTCGACCATCTGGAGCGCACGATGAATGTCATGCGTGGCCTCAATGTGGATCGTGAACGAGTCGGCGCCGGCCTTGGCATAGTCAGCCGCGAAGCGTTCGGGCTGCTGCACCATCATGTGCACGGCCAACGCCCCACCACGCTCGTGGATGTCGTCGGCGATCGCCGAGACGACCGCGTGCCCGAAGGTAATCACCGGCACGAACTGACCATCCATCACATCGACATGAAACGTCCGCGCACCAGCATCGAGGAGTTCGCGGACCTGCTCGCGGAAGGCGCCGAAATCTGCGGCCAAAATCGAAGGGCAGATCTGTACTTCGGTCAGCCATCCATCATCGCGTGCCATGCCCGGAATCATGGCAGCCCCGCGCCTACGACGCAGCGCAAAGACGCACGGCGACGAAGCCATCGCCCTCACCAAGATCGGGACGCAGCAGCAAACGCGAATCAACCGGGTACGCGTCTGCGGCCTCTGACTCGCTCGTGCCGAGCGTACAGATCGAAAATACGAGCACTCCACCCGGCGCGAGCCGTGGCATCAGAAAATCGACCATGCCACGCTGCAACGCGGCGAGCCGCTCCACATCCTCCGGCTCGCGACGCCAACGCAGGTCCGGTCGCGAACCAATCGTACCGAGGCCCGAGCATGGCGCATCGACCAGGATCCGATCAAAACCCGTCTGCTCAGCGGGCAGGTTGAACATGTCGATCGGTAACACGCTATGTCCCGTGACGCCCTGCCGGTCGAGCGCCTCCTCGAGCGCGCGGGCGCGAGCCTCGTCGCGTTCGACACAGACCAGACCATCACCACCACCCATCAGCGCCGCCAGATGCCCCGACTTGCCGCCGGGTGCAGCGCAGGCATCGAGCACGCGCATCCCCGACGCAGGCGCGACGAACGGAGCGATGCGCTGTGCGCTACGGCTCATCGGAATCAGATCGCCCGCGAGAAACGAACGCGTGGCAGAGAGATCCACTGCACCATCAACGACGCGAGCGTCCGGCGCCTCGCTATCGGTCGTCAGCTCGACCTCGAGCTCGGCGAACTCATCGAGCACGCGCTCCTCGGCACCCTCGAGCAGCGTCGAGATGCGAAAGGCCACTTCGGGCGCCTCGTTACCAACATCCATCAAGGTCCGCGCCACGTCAAGGCCAAAAGCCGCCTCCCACACCTCGGCAATCCAATCGGGGTACGAGCGCCGCAGTGCCGCCTCCCGCGCGGTTGTGTCCGGTAAAGCCTCAGCGAATGCTCGCCCGCCCTCACTAATACGTCGCAGCAGCGCATTGACGAGACCGCCACCACCCTTACCACGCCGCGCGTTGGCGAGATCAACGGAAGTCGATACCGCGGCGTGCGGCGGCACACGATCGAGCATCATCAGCTGGTAGGCCCCCAAGCGCACAATGCAACGAGTTGTCGGATCGAGCTTCGCTGGATCGCGGTCCCCAAGTGCGAACACCGCCGCATCGAGCAGGCGCTGCGCCTTGATCGTGCCGGCAGCAAGTTGCGCCGCAAAGGCGCGGTCCCGCTGATCCAGGCGCGCGCGCGTCGCCTCCGCCGTCAACGCACGATCGGCCCAGGCGCCACCCTGCTCGGTCCGCAGCAGCACGTCGAGCGCAACGTTGCGCGCATCGGTTACGCGGGCCACGCAACGCTCCTCGGCGGCTGGCGGCGTCCGCGCAACCACTCAGCCGCAGGCAACGCGCGCTTGCCAGCAGTCTGCAATTCGGTGATCCGCAGCGCACCATCGGCGAGACCAAAATGAAGCTCCTCATCGGTCACGACTGCAGTGCCCGGCGCCAGCGCAAGAGCAGAGGGCGCCGTGCCCCAGATCGTGAATGTCTCGCCATCGATTGCGAGCAGAGCGCCAATCTGAGGCCTCAGCGCGCGCACACGATTAGCAGTGACGGCCCGACCATGTGTCTGTGGGTCAATCAGACGGTCAGTCCGTTCGAGCTTGGCGGCGTACGTGATGCCATCAACGGATTGCTCAACACTCGCCAACGTGCCGTCGATACTCGCCTGGATTGCACGCACGAGAGCCGGTACGCCCAACCGCAGCGCCTCACATTCGACGACAGCCGCATCGGCCTCAGCATCAATCGCAAAACGGTCGACTGAGACGAGCGGGCCCGCATCAAGCGCCGCCACCGTCTCCATGATTGCCACGCCCGTCTCAGTATCGCCGGAGAGCAAAGCACGCTCGATGGGAGCGGCGCCACGCCAACGTGGCAGCAGCGATGGATGCAGGTTGAGCCATGGGCAGAGCGCCAGCAGCTCGAGCGGAAGGATTTGACCGTACGCACAGATCGCGATCGCCGTCGGGTTGATGGACCGCAATGGAACAAGTGCCTCGAGCGCGTGCTCCGGCTGGAGCAGTGGAATGCCGGCCTCACGCGCAAAGACCGCGACAGGCGGCGGTGTCAGAACCCGCTTGCGGCCTGCCGGACGATCGGGCTGGCTCAACACCAGCGGCACCTCAACACCTGCGGCTAAGAGACCGCGCAAGACCTCGACGCCGAACGCGGACGTCCCCGCAAACGGTGCTCGCGCGCTCAGCTGATCCGCTCCCGCAGGATCCGTAGCGCCTCGCGCCGTGCTTCCGGCTCGGCCCGATCAATCGTCAGTACACCATTGAGATGATCCACCTCGTGCTGCACGATGCGCGCCTCCATGTCGGAAAGTTCTCGCTCGTGCGACTCGCCCGTAACATCCTGCCAGCGGACCGTAATCGTCACGCTCCGCTCGACGGGGATCAGGTGATTCGCGCGGAGCAGAATATCGAGTGACAGACAGCCTTCGCCCCCGACCTCCAACTCGTCACCAAACACGATGATTTCCGGGTTTGCCATGGCGATCCAAGGCTCGTCATCGCGCAGGCTGATCACCGTAAACTTACGCAGCAGACCAAGCTGCGGGGCAGCCAGACCCGCACCCACGGCGTCATCCGCCAACTCGATCATGCGCTCCGCCAGCGCAGCTAGCTCCTCGTCGAACACCTCGACCGGACGCGACTCGCTGCGCAACGCGGGGTCCGGAAACTGGCGAATCTGCGCCTGCGCAATACGGCGACGCGTCTCGCGCTCCGTCTTCTCGCGTTCCTCTTTGGTGCCTAGGGGTGCCATCAGGCGACAGGGTAGCGACCGCCACGCAGGCGGCGCTGCGTCAGACCCGTGGTTCCTTAGGCGCAATTGGTGCAACCCGCGCACCACTTGCGACCAACGTGCCGAGTGCCTCGCCTCGCACGACACGCACGATGTTCTCCGCGTCATTGACGTTGAACACGCGAATCGGCATATCGTTCTCCATGCAGAGCGACAACGCCGTCGTGTCCATCACCTTCAAACCACGCTCGATCGCCTCGAGATGCGTCAACTCGAGAATCAGTTGCGCGTCCGGATTCGTACGCGGATCCGCATCGAGAACCCCCTCCACACCATTCTTGCCCATCAAGATCGTCTGCGCACCAATCTCACAGGCCCGCAACGCTGCAGCAGTGTCGGTCGTGAAGTACGGGTTGCCCGTACCACCCGCGAAGATCACCACACGCCCCTTCTCGAGGTGACGAATCGCGCGACGGCGGATGTATGGCTCCGACACCTCCTTGATATCCAGCGCGCTGAGAATGCGCGTGTAGACACCAATGCGCTCACACGCATCCTGGACCGCGATGGCGTTGAGGACCGTCGCGAGCATCCCCGCATAGTCAGCCGACGCGCGATCCATCCCCTTCGCTGATTCCGCCAAGCCTCGGAAAATATTGCCGCCCCCAACAACAATCGCGACCTCAACACCCTCCTCACAAACCTGCTTTACCGCAAAGGCAATCTCGGCAACACGCGACGGATCCACGCCATAGCCCATATCCCCCATCAACGACTCTCCCGACAATTTCAGAAGAACGCGACTAAAAGGGGATGTGCTCATGACTTACTCCTGACCGAGGACGTAACTGGCGAAGCGCTTGATCTCGATGTTCTCACCCATCTCGGACGACAATGCCGCGCGGACCTGCTCGACCGTCTGCTTCTCGTCGCGGAAGTAGGGCTGCTGCAAGATACAAACCTCTTCGTACCACTTGCGCAGCTTACCTTCGGCAATCTTGTCCTGCACCTCGGCTGGCTTGTCGGCAGCCTGCGAGCGATAGACCTCAAGCTCGGCCTCCTTGGCCTCCTCCGGCACCTCGTCGATCGAGACCCAGCGAGTCCCTTCGCTCGAGACGATCTGCAAACACAAGTCCTTCGCGAACTCCTGAAACTTATCCGTATTGGCAACGAAGTCGGTCTCGCAGCCCACCTCAACAAGGACGCCCTTGGTGCCGCCGCCGTGGATGTAGGACGCGATCTTGCCGTCCGTCGTCGTGCGACCGCCACGCTTAGCCGCCTTGGCCTGACCGCGCTCACGCAGGATCTTCTTGGCAGCATCGATGTCGCCAACCGCTTCGACGAGGGCGTCGCGCACGTCGAGCATGCCCGCGCCCGTCTGCTCGCGGAGGGACTTAACGTCGGCAGCACTCGGCTTATAGTCGCTCATAATTCTTGATCCTTCTCGGCCATACTGGCCGAATCAGTCGTGTCTCAGGTCCGCGCTCAGGCAGACGGATTCTCGTCGGTAGCCTCGACGGCCTCGGCCAACTCAATCGCGACTTCTGCGATCTCCTCGGCGACAACAGCCTCAGCAATCGCCTCTTCAGCGACAACTTCGGCGACAACAGCCTCAGCAACAGCCTCTTCGGCGACGGCTTCGGCGACAACAGCCTCAGCAATCGCCTCTTCAGCGACAACTTCGGCGACAATCGCCTCCGCAACAGCCTCTTCAGCGACAACTTCGGCGACAATCGCCTCCGCAACAGCCTCTTCGGCGACTTCGACAGGTACTTCGGGGTCGGCCACAGCGACCTCGGCAAGAGCCTCAGCGATCACGGCCTCGGCGACGTCGATTTCGGCGACCTCCTCGGCCACAACAGCCTCAGCAACAGCGATTTCGGCGACCTCCTCGGTCACCTCAGCCTGCGCAACAGTGATTTCGGCGACCTCCTCGGTCACCTCAGCCTGCGCCAAGATCTCTGCAACAGCCTCGTCGACCGCAGCGGCCTCATCAGACGACAACCCCTCCACCGCAGACGCCATGTGCTTAAGGCCCTCGATGACACCGTCAGCGATGACGCGCCCGATCAGGTCGCACGAGCGAATCGCATCGTCATTACCTGGGATTGCCAGATCGACCTGATCCGGATCGCAGTTCGTGTCGACCAGCCCAATCAACGGAATATTGAGCCGCTTCGCCTCGTGCACAGCCAGTTGCTCGGCCGTCAGATCGATCACGAAGATCGCGCTCGGAATCTTGTCCATGTCGGCAACGCCACTGAGATTCTTTTCGAGCTTCTCCAACTCATGCAAACGAACCAGTCGCTCCTTGGCGGGCAGCAACTCGAGCTGGCCCTCCTCTTTGAGGCGCCGCAGTTCGTGCAGTCGCTGGATGCGTTCCGAGATCGTGCGGAAGTTCGTCAACAGACCGCCAAGCCAACGATGATTGACAAACGGCATGCCACAACGTTGCGCCTGCGTGGCGACAGCCTCGCGTGCCTGCTTCTTCGTACCGACAAACAACACCGTGCCGCCCTGGGCAGCAATGTCACGCACCATCTCGTGCGCCTCTTGAGCGAGGACGATCGTCTTCTGCAAATCGATCACATAGATGCCGCCACGCTCCGTAAAAATAAAGCGGCGCATCTTGGGATTCCAGCGTCGGGTCTGATGACCGAAGTGGACTCCGGCCTCCAGTAATTCGCGCATCGAAACTGCAGCCATAATGGCTCCTTCAATTGGGTTAGATGGATCGAGCGCCCGCTGGCATCCTCTGAGACCGACGAAATCGGCACCGCTCAGTAGGACATGCCCCAGCAGGGGAGTGGTTTACGAGCAGGACTCTACCAGCGGTCGCGCAACGGGCTCGTCAGTCGTCGACGTCGGGTGCGGCGGCACGCACGCTCTCGATCGCGCGCGCAAAGTCAGCCGGTACCGGCGAAGCGATGTCGATCTGTGCACCCGAGACCGGATGAATAAACGCGATCCGATGCGCATGCAGGGCCTGATGCTTCAGCCCGAGCCGATCGCTCGACGATGGTCCATAGACCGGATCGCCCACAATCGGGAAGCCAATCGCCGCGAAGTGCACGCGAATCTGGTGCGTACGACCCGTCTCGAGCTTGACCGCCAACAACGTGTGCTCCGGGAACGCTTCAACGAGTTCAAAGTGCGTCGTCGCGGGTCGTGCGCCCACGCCATCAACAGCGCGACGTGTGCGATTAGCAGGATCGCGCCCAATCGGCGCCTCAATTCGCCCAGCCAACGACGGTGGACGCCCATGCACGAGCGCGATGTACTCGCGCATAATCTCGCGCTGCTTCATCAACTTCTGCAGCGCCTTCAACGTTGTGTCATCACGCGCGACCACCAGCAGCCCCGACGTCTCGCGATCGAGTCGATGCACGATGCCAGGACGATCGTCCTCGCCGCCCGCAGCCATGCCTCGTGCCGCCAAACCCTCCGCCAAGGAGATTCCCTTGGCGCCCGGTGCCGCGTGCGTGACCAATCCAACCGGCTTATCGACGACGACCAGATGATCGTCCTCGAATAGGATCGTCGGCTCGAGCACCTCGACGATCTCCTCGACAACCGACACCTGCTCGGGCTGGTCGATCTCGATCACCATGCCGCGCTGCACGCGCGCACTGCGTGACTTCGCCTCACCATCGACGAGCACATGCCCCTGCTCGATAAGACGCTGCGCGTCGGCACGCGAGATCCCCGGCAGCGCATCGTGCACGACGCGGTCGAGCCGCACGCCCGCGTCCTCAGGCGAAACGGTGACGCGGATCATGATGTCCGCGCGCGCGCGCCCGAACGCAGCGTAATCAACAGCAAGATAACACCAATCGTGATCGCAACATCAGCAAGATTGAAGACGGGGAAGCGACTGACCTGCAGAAAATCCGTCACATGCCCCTGTCGAACCCGATCAAACAAGTTCGACAAGGCGCCACCAGCGAGCAAACCAATCGCGACCGGCAAGAGCGTGTGTCGCCCGCCCGAGCGCGCGAAGTAGATCAACATCCACGTGATCGCTACCACCGAGAGTGCGATCACAATAATCTGATTGTCACGAAACTGTCCGAAGGCGACACCCGTATTCCACGTATTCGTGAAGTGAAAGAACGGCAGTACCTCGAACGGATCATCCGCCGTAAATGAACGACGGACAATCATTTTTGTGACTTGGTCGGCAGCGATCGCAACAACCGCGATCACCACCAATGCGACCCAATGCAAGCGATCGGCGCCGGTCCGCTGCGGAGGCGCAGGCATTTCGCCCGACGATGGCATGACGGACATCGAACTAGCCGCGCTCTTGCATTCGCTGACATTCGATGCAGCGCGCACACGCTGGCAGTGTCTTCAAGCGTGCATCCGGAACTGCCACACCACACGCGACACAGACACCGAACGTACCCTCAATAATCCGAGCGAGTGCGGCATCGACCTCATGGCGACTCGTTTCGAGATCATCGATGAGACTCGTGCTGACCTCGGCCTCCAACGTGGCAACCGCATCATCCGAGCCCGCACCGAGGCGACTCGCACTGTCGTGCGTGCTCCCCGCTAGCCCCAGCCGGGCAACCACAAGGTCGTGATTGATACGTTCCTGCTCCGCCATCAGCGCAGCCTTCGCGACCTCGAGATCCATACCCAAACCATACCCACGTCGCCTCGAACGTGCCCCTCTTACTCGGTCGACGGATCGGCCAGACTGCTCGGTGGTGCTGTCGAAAACTGCACAAAAGGACCCGGGTCTTTTTTTGCACTTTCACGACCGCAATCGTTTAAAGAAGCCGTTCTGCGATCGGAATGGATAAAAAGAACCCGGGTCTTACCGACCGAGACAACGCCTGCCATTGCGAACAGAACGCACCAGCTAGACGCAGGCCGAACGACTAGTGCATCGTGATCGCATCGTGGAGGAACTCGCGCTCCTCCGTACGATCCTCGCTGTCCTCGACCTCGTCGAGCACCGCACCCGCCGTCGCCAAGAACGCCCGATAACGCGCCTGAAGCTCGCGACCACGCTGCTCAACCTGCTGCGTATCGCGCCAAACCGCAGCGCGCTGATGATGCGCCTCACCCAACACCTCACGCGCCTCCTGCTCGGCCTCGCGCACGATCTGCGCCGACTCCTGACGCGCCGCTTCTTTCTGATCCGCAGCGTGCTTCTCAGCACTCACTAGCGTCCGGCGCAGCAGGTCTTCCATCTCGCGATAGCGCTTGACCTCATCCTCGAGCGACTCGATCCGATCGCGCAGATCTACCCGCTCCTGCCACAACTCCTGATACGCATCAGCAAGCTGTTCAACCATGTCATCAACATCGGGACGGCGATAACCAAACAGTCCGCGCCGAAGAGGCGTGTGTCGAACCTCAGCCGGAGTAATCGCCATCAGGACAGAACCTACGGCACTCCTCGCCAAACTCCTGCTTCGTCGAGCTAGCCGCGAATCAATTGCTGAATAAACCCCGAAATAATCCAGAGGCCGAACAACGCAACCATCGCCGACAAGTCCAACGGCCCAAGCGGCGGGATAACACGACGAAACACAAGCAGAAACGGCGCGACCGTATCGTCCAAGAAGCGTCGCAGCCGCATCACCGGCGCCGAATAACCAAGCGGCACAAAACTCTGCATCGCGTACGCGATGATCATGATCGTGTAGACGATCGTCAACGAGCCCAAAAACGAGGCGGCCAAATCGCGATCGAAAACCATCAGACGCCCCGCAATTCGACACCACGATCGCGCGCAGCAATCGCTGCGGCCCGAATCGCCCCCGACACCTGCAACTGATCAAGCGTCGCAATGCCTGCCGCCGTCGTCCCGCCTGGCGACGTGACACGCTCCCGCAAAGCCGTTGCCGACTCCCCCGTCTCGACCAGATACCTTCCGGTCCCTGCGAACGTCATCGTGGCGAGACGCCCCGCATCATCGGCAGAGAAGCCGACAGCCATACCAGCCTCCGTAAACGCCTCAACCAGATACGCAATCATGCCGGGCCCCGAGCCCGAAATTGCCGTCGCAGCATCGAACATCGACTCTTCCATTTCGACGACCGTCCCCACTGCTTCCAACCACGGCACAAGCACGTGCGTCGCCGCCTGATCGCCACAGACTGCCGACACGCCACTACAAACCGCGACGGGGATATTCGGCATAAAACGCGCCACCGGCGTTTCTGCCGCGAACGCTGCACGAATCGTCGCGAGCTCGACACCTGCAGCAGCCGACGCCACCGCGGTACCCCCACGCAACGTCGTCGCCACCTCAGCAGCCGCACCCGCAATGTCTTGCGGCTTCACCAATAGGATCACAAGGTCCGCTTCGGCAGCCACAGCAGCGGGCGTCGCACGAACACCAATGCCATGGTGCGATGCCAGCGCCTCAGCAACGCCCTCGTAACGATCCGTCGCGATGATGCGCGCCGCACAATCCGCATCAGCTGCAATCCAGCCCGCAACGAGCGCGCCCGCCAAACGCCCCGCGCCAATCAAGCCAATCGTTCCCATCGTCATACTGGCAGTGTACGGGTGGCCTGCCTAGAATCACCAGCATGAGCGAACATCACGAAGGCGGCTGCCTCTGCGGTAGCGTCCGCTACCGCGTCACCAGCCCACTACGCGACGTTCTCACCTGCCACTGCAGTGAATGCCGACGCATCCACGGCAGTGTCGGCGCGTACACAGCCTGCCCCGCAGAACACCTCGAACTCCTCAGCGACAACGGGCTGACATGGATCGAGAGTCCGGCCAGCACGACGAATGCGATACGCGCATTCTGCGGCAATTGTGGCTCGACACTATTTTGGAAGGCGCCAGAGCGCACCACTATTTCAATCGCCGCGGGCACGGTTGACGAACCCTCGGGGCTGCAGTCTGTTGGACACATCTGGTGGGATGCCCGCGCCGACTGGGAAGTCGCTGACGGACTCCCCACCAAGCCCGGCAGCGACTAACCGCTAATCGTCATCTTCGGGGAGTACCGCGTTACTGCCAACACAACCCCGCCGTTAGTCCACGCGTTCTGCCCAGTAACGCTGGCGCGTACGGCGCTACCCGCCAAGCTGGCAGCGACCTTTAGCCGCGACCGGTTTGCACCATTGATCGGCACCCAGATACCACCCGCGCTAAGACTCTCCCACGCGTAGCTATACGCATTCGCGTTCCGCCACGGCGTCGTCGAGACACTCAGCGTCCCGCCAACCACCCCCGTCCCCGTCAGCTTGACTTTTACGCCACGCGGTGACGGCGCCGTCAGGCCCTTGATTGTCGGTACCTCAGCCGGAGTCGTCGCCGTGCCCGCGCCTGGGCGGCCGAGCTGGCCGTTTTCATTGCCACCCCAACAGACCAAGCGGCCTGCTGTCATCGACGCGCACGTGTGATTACGTCCCGTCGCAACCGTAGTGGCGAGAAGACCTTTCACCTCGACTGACTTTGCCGACGAAACCAACGTGCCGTTACCTAACTGTCCAAACGTGTTCGCCCCCCAACACCAGACACCCGAGCCGGTGTCGAGCATGCAGACATGATTGGCACCAACACTGACCGAAGCGGGGGCCCAGCCATCCGGCAAGGCGACGAGGCTAGGCACCAAGGCTTGCGCCTGCATCGTCACGCCATTGCCGAGTTGACCATCAGCACCCGCACCCCAGCACCACAACTTCGAACTCCCACTCAACTTCGAACTCCCAATCACGCATGTCGTGTCGCCGCCAGCATCGATGCTGCTGATCTCCTTCAACTGTTTGGGCAGCCTGACTCGCACAGGAGTGGAACTATCCGTGCCTGCACCGTTTCCGAGCTGACCCGATGTGCCGGCACCCCAACAGAGAATCGTCGCGGATGATGCCGCGCAGACGTGGTAAGCACCCATTGCCAACAGCGACGGAACACCTGTCACACCCTTCGGGTCAGGTATCTCCGCGGTACCGAGCACGAGCGTAGGGCCTGCGGGCACGGTCGATGGCGTGCCACCCGATTGTCCGCGGGTATTGTCGCCCCAGCAATAGATACCCGCGCCACCATCTGCACCCAACGCGCAGACCGAGACCGCACCCGTCGCAACCTTCGATACCGTGACACCCTCGCCGAGATTGACAACGACCGGCACGACACTGTCGGCGCCCGCCGCACCCGAGCCAAGCTGGCCCTCAGCATTGTCGCCCCAGCAACGCACACGGCCCGACATCTCGGTGGCCTTGCCTGTCACCGCACAGACGAGTCCATCCTCTGCAGTCGGATCATTCATCCCAACCGAGATGTCACCGACCACGATCCCCTTCGGCATCGTCACCACACCCGGTGCTACCGGCGACGTACCCAAGTCGTGCCCCGCCTGGCCGATCAGATTCATACCGAAGCAATTCGCATTGCCGTCGGATTGCACGACGCAGGTAAGGTCACCACCCGCAGCGAGGAGCGATCCACCGCAGGCTGTGAGGGTTATCGCTGCCAGCCCGAGAAAGCTCATCACTACTAAAGCGCGAAGGTTTTTCATGTGGAAATTATGCCCTGCCGGCGCGTGCTGTCAAGATCGTGGCCTGCGGCGATGGAGACATCGGCGCTGCTCGACTAGCGGTGCGCGGCAGCGTACGATCCGGCCGCATCGATCAGGGCGTTGAAGAGTGGCGCGCCCGACCCCGTGTGCGCCTCTTCTGGATGCCATAAAACACCAACACAAAACGCCTTCGTCGGATCCTCAAGCCCCTCGATCGTGCCGTCGGGAGCATTCGCCGTGACATCAAGCCCCACGCCAACCGTCTCGATGCCCTGATGATGATGCGAATGGATGATCGTGCCGCTCAGGACGAGCCCTTGTAGTTTGCCGCCGACGACCTCAATCGCGTGATTCGACCACTCACCGAGTTTGACCCGGTGCACATCGCCATCGACGCTGTCGTCGAGGTGCTGGTCGAGTGTGCCGCCGTAGGCGATGTTCAGCAATTGAAAGCCGCGGCAAATGCCAAGCAGTGGCATATCGCGCTCGACCGCACCGCGCAGCAAGGCCAATTCGGCCGCGTCGCGTCGCTTGTTTGGTGGATCAGCCAGCGCGTGCGGATCGGCGCCGTACTGCGTCGCGTCCACGTCGTCGCCGCCAACGAGAATCAAGCCATCGACCGAGGCGAGCGCTTCGGATGCAAAGTCCGTGATCTCGGGTAGTGGTGGAAGCAGCAGGGGAAAACCACCCGCCAAAACAATCGACTCGACGTAGGCCTGCGGTGCCAGACACGCTGGCAGATCGGTCCATGGCCCCCACGACGCGTTACGCCAGTACGCGGTGATGCCGATGCGCGGTCGCATGCGGGCAGCCTACCGGACATGATGGGCCCGGGCCCATCATGTCCGCCCGCCAACCTCAACAGCAAAGCCAAAACCCACCACGCCACCCACACAACAAAGCCAATCAGTCCCGGACATGATGGGCCCGGGCCCATCATGTCCGGGCCTCGTTGGGCTTGATTGGATTGGTGTCGGCGGGTGCGACACAACTCGTAGAGATCGCGCGATGGTGCGACACGCCGTTGTCGCTCGGCGCATGGAATTGGTGCGTGTGTGGGCAAGAATTGTGCGCGCTAGAGGTTGCGGCGAATGGCTCGCCACCCCACCATTCGTGCACGGGTCGGCGAGACGCGGGCGCTCAGCTGCGCTCGAAGGATCGATGCAACTCCCAATCAGTCACAGCCGCCTCAAAAGCAGCAACCTCATGACGACCGCTCGTAACATAGTGATCAACCACTCGATCGCCGAACGCACCACGCGCAAACGCGCTGCCATCAAGCAAACCCACCGCCTCGCCAAGCGACGTTGGCAGCCGCTCCGCGTCTCCTAGGTGGGGTTGAAGAAGCCCTGATCGACGAGGCGCTGGCGATCCTCCGCCGAGACCTCGACATTGGCAGGCGTGAGCAGGAAGACCTTCTCGGCAATCCGCTGAATCGCACCATCCAAGGCATACGACATGCCCGAACTGAAGTCGATCAGCCGGCGCGCCAGATCGGGCTCAGCCGTCTGCAAGTTGACGATCACCGGCACACCATTCTTATAACGATCCGCAATCTGCTGCGCATCGTTATACGAGCGCGGCGCAATCACATGCAAACGCACGGCAGTCGCCGATTGGGTTGACGTAGAACGCAAGACATTCGTCTCCACGCTCGTTGCACCACCACCGCGCTTCGCGCGCCCCGGCGACGTCACCTCCTCGGCAAACAAATCAGCATGATCGTCAGCCGATGCGCGATGCCGGCGACGATCGATTCGCCGCACACTCGCCCCACGCGCTGGACGCTCCACATCCTCGTGAACGGTCGACATCTCGTCGTCGTAGAGGCTCTCATCCTCCGCAAGGCCGAAATAGACGAGTGATCGGTGCCAAATGCTTCCACTAGACATGGGCGGAGTGTACTCCGTTTGGGTACGGACGTCACTCGGTAGGTGCGAGCAGCACCGAACCAACCCGCACCAGCGTCGCGCCCTCCTCCACTGCAACCATAAAATCCTGGCTTGTCCCCATCGAAAGAGCAGTGAATGCATGCGTGCCCGCCCAACGCTCGGTGGACCGCTCGGCCAGCACGCGAAGAGCCACGAAAGCCGCGCGAGAATCCTCTGGATCCGTCGCGAATGCGGGCATCGTCATCAGACCCTGAACACGAATATTGCCCTGCTGTGCCAATCGCTCAAGCAGTGCGTCCAACGCATCCGGGGCGACACCATCCTTGCCTGGATCGCCCGCAACATTGACCTCCACCAGCACATCTTGTGGTCTGGTCGAACGAGTCTCGAGCTGATCCGCCATGGACTGCGTAAACAACGAGTGAATCAGCGACACGCGCCCCACGATCTCTTTGACCTTACGGCTCTGGAGGTGGCCGATGAAATCCCACGTAAAGAGGTCGCCATGCGCATCCTGCTTCGCAATCAGCTGGTCCGTGCGATTCTCGCCAACCCGCCGAATACCCGCCGCGTGCAGCAGCGGCAGATCCTCCACTGCCAGATACTTGACGGCTGCGACGATCTCGATGCCAGCAGGATCGCGGCCCACACGCGCACAGGCCTCGGCGATGCGGGCCTGCGTGGCCGCAACCCCCGCGATCACATCGTCCGGATTACGCGTCATTGCCCTGCACGGTACGCGATCACGCCCTGCCGCCCAGTGGTAGCGCCATCGCGACGATACGAGAAGAAGCTATCGGCATCCGTAATCGTGCAGATACCAGCGATCTCGATCGCGTCTGGCGACAAACCCGCGTTGATCAATGCGAAACCGGCGCACGCCGCGAGGTCGGCCGTACCGTCCTGCGCCGTCGCCTCGCCGAAGCGCTGATGCAGTTGCGTTGCCACCTCGCCTCCGACCGCATACGCCAGCGGTCCTGCACACGGCCCAATCGCAGCCGCATACGCACCGGCACCCAGTGCTGCGATCGTCTCCTCCACAACGCCCGCCACGAGACCCTTCCAGCCGGCATGCACGACCGCGAGCGAAGATCCATCAAGCGCGGCGATCACAATCGGCACACAATCCGCAGTGAGTGCCACCAACGCCAGATCGACCTCACGCGTGATCAATGCGTCGGCCTGTGGCAGCGGGTCCTGCGGATCGAGGTAGCCGCCTGGTAGCACCGCCGCGACGCGCGCGACCGCACCATGGACCTGATGATTCTGCACGGTACGCACGGGGTCTGCACCGACGGCAGCACACAGCCGCCGCCGATTCTCCCTCACCACAACTCGATCGTCGCCCGTCGCCAGGCCGAGATTAAGCGATGCGAATGGGCCTTCAGAAACGCCGCCTTGGCGCCCCGAAAAGGCAGCAACAATGCCCTCCGGTCCCTGCCACCGCAATAGTGGAAAGGCAGCGAAACTATCCCACGAGAGCGGCATGGCGTGATGGTAACGCGGTCAGGCTAATCTATGAGCAGTGCTACCCGACCTTTCCAGCAGATTCACCGCCGAGAACCTCGAACTATTGGCGCTGCTGATTCCCGTGCTCGTGATCTCGATGGTCCTCCACGAGATGGCGCACGCGTACATGGCGAACCGGCTCGGCGACCCGACCGCCAAAATGCTTGGCCGACTGACCTTCAACCCAATCGTCCACATCGATCCGTTGGGGACAGCAATGTTCGCCATCTCGTGGCTTGCATCAGGCTTTATCATCGGCTGGGCAAAACCAATCCCTGTACAACCACGCTTTTTCAATCATCCGCAGCGCGGAATGGCAATCGTAGCGATCGCGGGACCACTCGTAAACATAGTGATCGCCTATCTGACCATCCTCTTGTATATCTGGGTGTTCAAGTCTCCGACAGGATTGCTTGGCGAATTCCTCGCCCTCGCATTTACGATGAACGTGCTACTCGCAGTCTTCAACATGCTGCCGATCCCGCCACTCGACGGCAGTCGCGTCCTTGCAGCCTTCATGCCACGCCAGATGGCTGAGTCGTGGGGCCGACTCGATCGGCACGGCTTAATGATTCTGTTCGGCCTACTGATCTTCTTCAAGCCACTGTTCAGGATTATCGATGCTATCCGTCTACCCATCCAAGACGCTCTGATTACGTTGGCGGGCGGCTGAGATGGCGTCGCGCTCGCTGCTCTTCGCTGGCCTCCTCGCGACCGTCACTGCAGTCGCATTGCT
>JBCKBR010000011.1:0-38885 GCA_038911065.1 Gaiellales bacterium
GCCGCCAAGATAGACGGTTGATCCCAACACTCCAATCGCACTCACGGTGCTGTTCAGGTTCGGGTTCCAGGAGGTGAGGGTGCCGTCGGTGCCTACCGCAGCCGCGTAGTTACGGGTGGTGCCACCAACGGTGGTGAACTGGCCGCCAAGGTAGACGTTGGTACCTGACACTCCAATCGCGCGCGCGGGGTTGTTCAGGTTCGGGTTCCATGAGGTGAGGGTGCCGTCAGTGCCTACCGCCGCCGCATAGTTACGGGTGGTGCCACCAACGGTGATGAACTCGCCGCCAAGATAGACGGTTGATCCCAACACTCCAATCGCGCTCACGGTGCTGTTCAGGTCCGGGTTCCAGGAGGCGAGGGTGCCGTCAGTGCCTACCGCCGCTGCACGGTTACGGGTGGTGCCACCAACGGTGGTGAACTGGCCGCCAAGGTAGACGTTGGTACCTGACACCCCAATCGCGAGCACGAAGCTGTTCAGGTTCGGGTTCCAGGAGGCGAGGGTGCCGTCAGTGCCTACCGCAGCCGCGTAGTTACGGGTGGTGCCACCAACGGTGGTGAAGTGGCCGCCAAGATAGACGGTTGACCCCAACACCCCAATCGCGCGCACGCCGTTGTTCAGGTTCGGGTTCCAGGAGGTGTCGACTGAGCCGTCGGCGTTGATGTGCGCCGCATTGTTGCGGACAACATCATCGCTCCCGTTGCAGCTGCCGCTGGTGTTCGGGCCGATGCAGGCGAAGAAGCCGCCGATGTAGAAACCACCAAAACCGTCGGGCGCTGCTGCACGGATGCTGCCGCTGACTTTCGGGAATGAGGGATCGACATCACCGCTTGACGCTCCAACCAGCACGCCACGACCGGTGTCCCATGGCTGGAACGAATTGAAGGAGCCGCTGAGGTAGCGGGTGCCGTTGCTGTCCGGCTCACTGATCACATTGACGGCCCCGTTGAAGCCAGGGACAACGGAGATCCGCTCGATGGCCTGCGCGACCGACGCGAACATCAACAACGCGACAACCGAGGCAACTACGGCAGAAACCAAACGACGCTCAAAGTTGCGGTTGCAAACCATCGTGAGACCTCCCCTCCTCAGCATGTTAGCGAGCAGTTAGCCGGTCGGAGCGAACGTCTCTTGGACCTGTTCGCAGGCGGGTGGAATCGTCTCCTTGCTTTTTTCGTCCCACTGGCAGCGAATGAAGTACTGCGTCTTTCCCCGGAAGGCGTAGAGCAGTCGCGTCGTCAATGGTGGGTCTTTTGAGACGAATTCGAATTGGGTAGCCGGTAACTTGCCGAGCGTTGTCTCCGAGCGCTTGGGTGCCTTGGCATTCATCGCGCGGGCCAAAGCTCGCGCAGCGCGCTCCACGGAAATTGCGAGGCTCGCCTTCTTCATCTTCGAAACATCCTTGGCGAGCGCGTACGTGGCGACGACAACGACATTCGTCTCGTCCGTGCCGAGCGCCACGCGGTACGTCGGATCGAGGCCCTTCATCTCGCGGCCCGTATCCGCGAACACCTTTTGTAGATTCGACGGGTAGGAGAACGTGAACGGCGCGCCAGCAACGTCGAATTTCGTCCCGCTGTCGCCACCACAGGCAGCCAGGCCGGCCATTAGCACGGCGGCAACGAGGGCGGTGATTGCATGGCGCGACATCCGAAGCATGCACACAGGGTACTGCCTGCATCTCTCGACACGCACCCGTCTACACTGCACGACCATGGAACGCCACATGCGAGTTGTGATTGCCAAGCCCGGGCTGGATGGGCACGATCGAGGAGCCAAGGTGATTGCGCGCGCGCTGCGCGATGCCGGCATGGAAGTTATTTACACCGGGCTCCACCAGACGCCCGAGCAGATCGTTGAGACCGTGCTCGAGGAAGACGCGAATGCACTCGGTATCTCGGTGCTTTCTGGAGCCCACATGACACTGGTGCCGCGCATCATGGAGCTGATGCGCGAGCGAGGCATCGACGATGTCTGTGTCGTCGTCGGCGGGACGATCCCACCCGATGACGCCGAGGCGCTGCGGGGAATGGGCGTCTCTGAGGTATTCACACCCGGATCGCCGACGAGCGCGATTGTTGATTTTCTCTCCGCCCAAGCAGCAGTGTAGGTAAGGAGCCACAAGTTATGTCGATCGAAGTCCGCCGCGAGGATCGTGTTGCGATCCTGACGATCAATCGTCCCGAGGCGCTCAACGCGCTCTCAACCGCCCTACTCGAGGAGCTCCGCTCTGAGCTCGCTGCGATTGCGCGCGACACCACGATCGGCTGCTTGATCCTGACTGGCGCTGGCGAAAAAGCGTTTATCGCTGGCGCCGACATCGGTGAGATGGCGACGAAGACGCCGCTCGAGGCTCGCGACTACGCCGAACTCGGCCAAGAGTGCGCCCGCCTGCTCGAGACGATGCGCGCCCCGACGATTGCGGCTGTCAATGGCTATGCGCTCGGTGGCGGTTGCGAGATGGCGCTCGCCTGCGATATCCGGCTCTGCTCAGAGAACGCGGTCTTCGGTCAGCCCGAAGTCGACCTCGGGATCATGCCCGGCTGGGGTGCGACGCAACGGCTCGCCCGAACAACGTCGATGGGGTTTGCCAAAGAGATGATCTTTACGGGTCGCCGCGTCAAAGCCGACGAGGCGCTGGCGCGCGGCCTTGCACAGCACGTTGTTCCGCTCGAAGAGTTGATGCCGATGGCGCTCAAGATGGCGCACGAGATCAGTGCCAAGAGTCCTGTCGCCATTGCCTATGCCAAGGAGTCGACGAATCGCGCGCTCGCTGGCGACCTCGCCACGAACTACATGGTTGAGGCCGACCTCTTCTCGATTCTCTTCTCGACCGAGGATGCCAAGGAGGGCCTGCGTGCCTTCATCGAGAAACGGGCGCCGAACTTCCAAGGTCGATGATGCAGACGGAGCCGCCAGGCCTCGAATTGGTCGGCATTGGCACGGACCCTCGATCTGTCTCAACTGCGCGTACTGGCACGGCAAGGGGATTGCGAGCGCGCTGAAGCGTGCCGCGATTGGCTGGGCGATCACGCACGGGGCATCGCGGGTGTCGGCTGAGAACGCGATCGGTCATGACGTCATGCGCGGCATCAACCGTGCGCTCCAACCCGCCCCCGACTTCGTGGTAATGCGTAGCCCCGCCATCACGACGTAACAGGCGCGTCGTGTGTGCAGCAGGGGTTTATCCACAGGCAGCGAAATCTTTGGCGTATTCGAATCCGGACCGTATTCCGGAAGGAGGCACGTGGTGGAGAACGCACCTGCACGATTGCTCGCTGAGTTTGTGGGCACGTTTGCACTGATCTTTATTGGCGCGGGATCGATCATGACTGCAGCGCAGTTGACGGGTGGTGGTTATGCGCTGATCGGTATTGCTGCAGCCCACGGCTTCGTGATCGCCGTGATGGTGTCTGCTCTTGGTCATATCTCGGGTGGGCATTTCAACCCAGCTGTCTCTACCGCGCTATTGATTACACGCAAGATCAAGCCAGTCGATTGGGCTGCCTACGTTGTTGTGCAGCTTGTCGGAGCCACCGTGGCGGCGCTCGCGTTGAGTGTTATCTATAACGAGGTGACGAAGAATGCGACACAGCTTGGTACGCCGTCGATTGGTGCGGCCTACTCGTCGGGGCAGGCCCTGCTCGTCGAGGGTATTCTGACCTTCTTCTTGGTCTTTACCGTGATGGCTGTTGCCGTTGATGGTCGGGGAGCATTCAAGATGGTCGCTGGGCTGCCGATCGGCTTTGTGATCTTCTTCGACATTCTGATGGGTGGTCCGATTACGGGTGGCGCCATGAATCCTGCGCGTTGGCTTGGCCCGGCACTCGTTTCGGGCAATTGGGCTGACGCGTGGGTCTATATCGTCGGGCCGGTTGGTGGTGGCGTGATTGCAGCATTGATCTACGAAATCGTCGTGCTGCGCGGCAAGTCCGAGTCAGCCGCTTAGGCAACGTAGCGTAGGGGGCGTCAGCTTCGGGTGGCGCCCCTTTTGCGTGCCGGGGTGCTGGCCTAGAGCAGGATGCGCTCGAGCAACTCGGGCGCACAGCCCTGCTCGAGTAGCCGGACCGCTTCGTGCAGGTCGGCGTCGGACGCAGCGATGCGCTCAGCGCGCTCGTTGTCGAGACCGGCTCGCTCCAGCGTCTCTCGGCGCCACTCAACGACGGCGTCGGAGATGGTGGTGACGGGTGCCTGTTGCTCAGAGGTCGGTGCCATGCGCTAATCCTATCGCAATGCTCCCCCGGGGCGGACGCCTCTGCACCCAAGTGCCATAAGCAGGTAGGCTCGTGGGGTGGAAGAATCCGCTATCGAAACCGCAGCGACGCTGGTAGAGACTCGTTTTGGGGTCGTGCCCCAGGCGATTGTGCCCGTCCATCAGCCGCACCGTGGCGGCTCGTTTGTGTGTGCCGTACCACGCGACGATGCGCTGGCGTGGGTGGTGATCGACGCAGCGGGGGAGCCGTTGACGGATCGCCGCGCGATTCGCGAGGTCGTCGAGATTGCGGCGATCTGCGAGGCCGCCGAAGAGTCGGCAGCGGCCCTCGCCGTGGAGGAGGCGTTGCCCGCGCTCGCAGCAGCTTGGCGGATGGCGGGAGAGCTCGGCGAGCAGGAGGCCGAACTCGCGTGCCATGCGACGTACCAGGCGATTGAGGCACTGCAGCCACTCGTCACGGGAATCCGTGTGGCGGACCCGACCTACCTCGATCAACTGGCCAATGCTGCTGGGCTCATCGGCGACCGCTTCGATCTGCTCAAAGAGGCTGCGGGTCAGATCTCGGCGCGATTGACGGGCCAGGGCATTGATCCGCTCGAGCCACTCGCTCAGGCACTGTGGGGCGCGATTCGCATCCTCTCGCGCGATGGTGCTCCCGACCAGTTCCGGCAGGCTGTTGAGGGCGCGATGGGTGCCGCGGCAGCCTTCGCCGACGATGTGATGGAGCAGTACCTTGTACCACTGACCGGCGACGACAAGATAGAGGAGACACCATGAGCCAAGGTTTCGACGGGCGCGTGATCGCTATCACGGGTGGTGGCAGCGGCATGGGTCGTGCGATGGCGATCGACTTCGCCTCGCTTGGCGCCCAGGTCGCCGTCTGTGGGCGACGCGTAGAGCCGCTCGAAGAGACAGTCGAACTGGTCAAGGCAGCGGGTGGAGAGGCGAGCGCGTACACCTGTGACGTCCGCGATCCTGCCCAGATCGACGCCTTTTTCGCTGGTGTCACCGAGACCTATGGTGCACCCGACTCGCTCGTCAATAATGCGGCCGGCAACTTCGTCGCCAACGCGGTCGATCTCTCGCCGAACGGCTGGCGCGCCGTCATCGATATCGTCCTGAACGGCACCTTCTATTGCTCGCGTGCCCTCGCCCTCGGCTTTCCGAACGCCAAGGCCGAGACGGGTTCGATCCTGAATGTGATTGCGACCTACGCGTGGACGGGGAATCCGGGCACGGCGCACTCTGCCGCGGCCAAGGCTGGCGTCTGGAACCTGACGAAGACGCTCGCTGTCGAGTGGGCACCGCTCGGGCTACGCGTCAATTGCATCGCACCCGGGCCGACCGACACGGAAGCCGCCTCCGCCAATCTCTTTCCGACGGAAGCGATTCGTATGGCCATGACCAACGAGATTCCGCTCAAGCGTTTCGCGTCGCTCGACGACATCGTCAACTCCGCACGCTTCCTGATGTCCGACGCGGCGAATTACATCACGGGCGAGACGCTCGTGATCGACGGTGGCGAGTCGTTGAACAAGGGGATGTTTCAGCATTCGCCGCTGACCCCCAAGGGCTAGGGATTTCGTGGTGGGGGGCGGATCCCACATCCGCGCGGTTGTGGGATCCGCCCCCCCAAACCGTCTATTGAGCGTGGTTGTGTGTGGGGGGGCGGACCTCACATCCGCGGGGTTGTGGCGTCCGCCCCCATCACGAAATCGAGCCTAGGCTGGGAGCGAATAGCCCCCGTCAACGATCAGCGTCTGACCAATCACCATCGACGACTCGGGGCCGGCGAGCCATCCGACAGCTTGGGCCAGGTCGATGGGTTCGAGGATGCGACCAGCGGGGGTGCGATTGCCCATCGCGAGCATCTCGTCGCGATTGGGGAAGTGCTCAAGCGCGTCGGTATTGACGACGCCGCCAGAGACCGCGTTGACGCGGATACCTTTGGGTGCCAACTCCACGCCGAGATACCGCACGCAGGCCTCAAGCGCTGCCTTCGAGACGCCAACGAGGGTGTAGTTCTCCAGCACGCGGAACGAGCCGAGCGAGGAGAGTGCCACGATGCCGCCGCCACCACGCGCCTCCATCAGCGGCACGGCACGCTGCGTTAGCAGCAACAGTGCGCGCGCGTTCGTGTCGAGCGTCCAATCCCAATGTTTCTCGGTGACTTCCATCGCGGGGCGGATCACACCGGAGGCGGCGTTCGAGATCAGCAGGTCGAGGCCCCCTAGCGCTGCGGCAGCCTCGTCGACGAGGGCGTGGCAACGCTCGGTGTCGTCGATGCGACCCTTGATCGCGTAGCCCGTGCCGCCGAGTGCCTTGACCTGCGCGAGTGTTTCTTCGGCAGCGTCGCTATTGCGCAGGTACGAGAACGCGACGTGCGCACCGCGCTGGACGAGATCGAGGGTAATCGCACGACCAATGCCGCGCGAACCACCCGTGACGAGTGCGAGTCGGCCGTCGAGCGAACCGGTCACCCTGGTGTGCTGGGATCGCCCCAGTCACCTTTCGATGTCGTGTGGCCAAGGCCATCGAGCAACGCGAGCCGTTCGTCGGCGTAGGCACGCACGGGGTGGTCGGCAGGCAGATCGACAATCAGATTCTCGACGCGCTGACGAATCTGGTACGCAAAATGCGGGGTGGCGGGACCGATCAGGCGGTCCACGTCGCGTTCGGTGGGCTCCATACGAGGGATTCTCCCATACGATGCGCCCGATGGCTTCCGATGCTGCAGTCCCGACGCTGCTCGACGTGATCGTCCCGGTCTGGACGGACCGCACCGTGCACGGTCTCGACGTTGCTGCCTCGCCCGAGCGGGTGGCGGAAGCGATCCGCGTGACGTCGCTCGATGAAGCCAAGATAGCGAGCCTCCTGGTCGGTGTCCGCACGCTCGGGGCGAGCCTGCGCCAGCATCGACCGTTTGTCGAGACCGGCGATTTCGAGCCTGGTTTCGTGCGCCTTGGCGAGACCGAGCGAGAGGTCTGTATCGGCTTCATGGGGCGCCCATGGCCGGGAGGTGCGGTCAGCAGCGAACTGCTCAATGCGGATACCTTTGGCACTGCTGAGGTGCTCGACCAGGTCAAGGTTGCCATCAGTATTCGCTGTGCAGCTGCGGCCTACGGGACATTGCTGGTGACGGAGACCCGGATTGTCGTAGGACCCCTCGCGACCAGACACTTCGGCCTCTATTGGAAGCTCGTCAAGCCCGCCTCGGGTCTGGTGCGCGGCTCGCTCCTCCGGGCGATCGCGCGTCGCGCCGAGAGTGGCACGCTGTCGTGACGACGGTGGGGGAGGCGCTCGACGCATTCGATGCCGCATGGGTTGCCGAGCAGGCGATTACGCCACAGACGGCGTATCGACGCACGCTGCGGCTGCTGCGGCTCTACCTGACGGATCACGCACCCGATATCACCGAACCGGTGACCGCGTTGCAGCCCTCGACCTGGAGTGGCTTCGTGCTCTGGCACCGCCAGCACGCGCTGACCGATTCGGCGGAGGGCACGCGCAAGGCCGCTGTGCATCTGACACGACTTGGTGCGTTTATGCGCGATACCTACGGACTCGAAGAACTCGCGGTCGATCGCGACACGCTGCGACGACTGGTCCCCGATCAGGTGCCATCGTGAGCATGCTGCTGGCGGTTGACTTCGACGGCACGCTCGCCACGCACGACACGGTGGATTGGATATCCGCACACTATTCACCGGAGACATTTGCGGCAGCGGATGCAGCTTTCGCACGGGGCGAGATCACGCTCGATGAGTGTCTCGTGCGGCAGGTGGCACCGATCCGCGCAAGCGAACAAGAGATTGTGGACTTTATGGTCGAGACGGTGGAGGTCCGGCCTGGTGTGCCCGAGCTGATCCATTTTTGTGAGGCGCATGCGATCGAACTCGTGATCGTGTCGTCTGGCTTCGACAATCTGATGCATCCATTCTTGTTGGCCCACGGCTACGACCTGCCGATTCGTGCACACACGCTCGAGTTCGGGCCCGAAGGGCCTGTGGTGCGCTTGCGTGGACGCTCACCGTGTGCGGTCTGTGGTGTCGCGTGCAAGCGGGGCGAGGTACGCGAGCTCGCGGCGGGGCGCCGCATTGCCTATGTGGGGGACGGTCCGTCGGACCTCTGCGCAGCCGAGGATGCGGACCTCCGTTTCGCGCGGGCCTCGTTGGCCGAGCACCTCGAACGCGAAGGCTACGACTACGTGCCCTTCGAGAACTTCCACGATGTGCACGTTGGGCTCGCCACCGCGCTCGGCGTTGCGCCGTAGCGGCGAGCGATAGGCTGATCGCCAATGTTGTCGATTGCATTTGCGCTCGGCGCGTCGCTGATTTGGGGCGTCGCAGACTTCCAGGCCGCAGTCCGAGCCCGTTTTGTCGGACCGCTCGTGGTCGCAACGTTTGCGCAGATCGCAGGCACAGCCCTGCTGATCGTCGCCCTTGTCACGCTATGGGAGCCGTTTCCCGGTTGGCAGATTTGGATTCCCGGGATCATCGCGGGTATTGCGGGCAGTGTCGGACACGTCGTGTTCTATGCAGCGCTCTCGCGCGGACCGATTGGTGTGGTGGCGCCCGTTCTCGCGATGACTGCTGCTGGGCCCGTGCTGTTTGCGATCTTTTGGAGTGGCGAGCGACCATCCGTAATCCAACTCATGGGGCTTGCGTTGGCGGTACTCGGTGTGATGCTCGTCAGTCGTCATGCGGGCGAAGGCGATCTCAAACACGGCAAATACGGAGCAATCCCACTGGCGCTGCTGGCGATCGCGATCGGCACGGTTATGTACATCGCGCTCGATGCGGCCTCCAACGAGTCGGGTCTGTGGGGTGTCACGGCGCAGCGAAGCATCTCGCTACCGATCTTGTTGGTGGCACTGTTGGCCGTCAGACTGCGGGGTGCAGCGGGCGCACCAACTGGATCCTTCCGCGCGATTGCACCGATTGGTCTGATGGATACGGGTGCGCTCTTGCTGTTTGCGTACGCCACGTCGAAGGGCGACCTGAGCCTTGCTGTCGTGCTGGCGAGCCTCTACCCAGTGGTCACGATTTTGTTGGCGCGCATTCGCCTCGGTGAGCATCTTGCTCTGATTCAGCGCGTTGGCGCGGTCGTCGCCTTCGTCGGTGTCGTCGCGATCGTCGCCGGGTAGAGTGCAGGGGTGTCTGACGCCTCGATTGTCGAACTGCTCGCAGAGCTCGATGCGCTGATTGGGTTGGCACCTGTCAAGGAGGCGATTCATCGCCTCGTGGCCATTCGTCAACTGAATGCGGTGCGCGCGGCGGCCGACGAGCCGACGATCGCGCAGTCGTTGGACCTCGTCTTCGCGGGCGATCCTGGGACGGGTGAGGACGTTGTCGCACGGATCGTGGGGCGCCTGTACGCAGAGCTCGGTGTACTCGCACAGGGACACGTTGTCGAGGTCACCCGCATCGATCTGGTCGGCGCAACCACAGAGGCGACGCAGGCGCAGGTGCTCGCGGCCGTCACAGCTGCACGTCAGGGCGTGCTGTTCGTTGATGACGCGCATCTGCTAATTCCGCAGTCGGCTAACGACCTCGGTGGTGTTGCCATCGCGTCGCTCGTCGCTGCGATGGGCACTCGCACAACACCCTTTGCGGTGATTCTGTCAGGCCCGACGCAGGCGATGGAGTTGATCATCGAACATCATCCGGCGTTGCATGTGGCATTCGAGAACATGATCGAGTTTCCGCGCTACACCCCGGACGAATTGCTCGCGATCTTTCGTCAAGAGTCCGGCCATCTGCAGATCGAGGTCTCGCCCGCTGTGCTCGCCGCTGTGCGTAATCACCTCGTCGAGATCTACGACGGCGGGCGCTTTAAGACGGCGCGTTACGTGCCCGATCTTGTTGGGGAGATGTACGCACGGCTCGCGACGCGGACGATGTCCGACGGGGTGGCAGACGCTGACGAGCGTCGTGCATTCGCAGTCGCAGACGTACCGCCGGCCGCAGCCGCTGCACTCATGGATACCAGCCTGCGGGTTGGCTTCTCCGGCAATCTCGCACGCTGATAGCGGCTTGTCGCGCTAGACCGCGGCGCCCGTGAGGTAACCATCGTGGATGGCGTCCTCCCAGCGGCGCGGCGCGCGGGCGTCGCCGACCGGACGTGCATCGATGCCGTGTTCGACGAGGGCGGTACAGAGCGCATCGCTCGCGACGTGGCGACCCGCATGCAGCAGGACCGGCGCCTTGAGCATGCGCTCGATGCCGTCGTAGCGACCGACCAGCGTGACGGCTCCGGCAGTGATCTCTTGCACGATGACGTCGGAGTAGATCGTCACGCCCGCGGCGCGTAGCCGCTCGAAGACGGGACGCTCAGCGTGATTCTCGGCGATCTCTTGCAGTGGCGGGATGCCGTCGGGAATCATCGTCACGTGGCGGCCGGCGAGTGCGAGTGCCTCGGCGGGGCCACTCGATTTGCGACTGCCTTCTTCGTCGATCAGCAAGACATCGCCGTCGGGAAGCACCGCACCGTCGAGCCAGGAATCGACGGCGATCGTGTGCGTGGGTGAGTCGGGCTTGGAGCCAGTTGCGACGAGCACGACGTCGGGCGCGAGTGCGACGATCGATGCGACGTCGCCGGTCACACCGGTGCGAACTGCAACGCCGAGTTGGTCGAGTTCGTTGGCGCGCCACGTCCAGAGATCGTTGAGCGATTGCAGGATCGGGAGCGTCGCGGTACGCGCGATCTGGCCGCCGAGTGTTTCACGCGCTTCGAGCAGGGTGACGCGATGGCCGCGCTCGGCGCTGGCACGTGCTGCCTCCAGCCCGGCGACGCCACCACCGACGACGACGATGTGCTTGGGCGTCGTCGTCGGTATCAGGCCGCGCTCGTCCTCGTACCCGGAGGTTGGGTTCTGTGCGCAGGCGATCGGAAACTTACGCAGACGTCGCGCGATGCAGACGTTCTGCCCGACGCACATGCGGATGCGGTCGCGTTCGCCACGCATGACCTTGTTGACGAGATCGGGGTCGGCCATCAGTGCGCGCGTCATGCCGACGAGGTCGCACTTGCCGTCAGCGAGAGCCTGTTCGCCGAGCTCGGGTTTATTGATCTTGCCTTCGGCGAGAATCGCGAGGTTTGGTAGCACGGCCTTGGCGCGTGCGGCGTTCGGAATGCCGATGCCGGGGGCCATGTCGAGTGGCGGGATAATCAGTTCGGTGGACTGGTAGTCACCGTTGCCGACGCCCATGTAATCAATGTCGCAGGTGTTGTCGAGCAGGAGTGCGAGGCGCTCGAACTCGGGCGCGCGAACGCTGATCGTGACGCCGAGGATCGGATCGGGACCGATCGCTGCGCGGAGCGCCTGCAAGATCTCGACGGCGAAGCGCGTGTTGTTCTCGAACGAGCCGCCGTACGCGTCGCTGCGGCTATTGCGGGTGGGGTCGAAAAACGAGTCCACCAGCGTGTCGTACGAGAACATGCACTCGATGCCGTCGATGCCAGAGCGCAGGATCGTCGTCGCAGCATCGATGTAGCAGCCAACTATTTCGCTGATCTCTGTCGTCGTCATGGCATGGATGCGGCCGACGCCGAAGTAGCCGGGAGCATCCGAAGAGCCCCACTGCTGACCATCAGTGGCGAGGGGGTCTGCGTTCGGGCCCATGTGATAGAGCTGGTTGATGAGCACGCCGCCGTGTTCGTGTACCGCATTGACAACGCTACGTAGTCCCTCGACGAAGCCGGGCTTCGTGTGGTCGTAGTTCTGGGGAGTCACGCGGCCGGTCGGATGCACGGGAACGGGCTCCATCACCAGCAGACCAGCGCCACCCGCTGCCCGCGCCGCGTAATAGCTTCGCACCCTGCTGCCGTGGAGGCCATTGTCGCTATACGACTGGGTATGGGCGGTGAAGGTGACGCGATTGCGTACGCGCGTGCCACGCAGCACGATCGGGGAGAGCAGGTGTTCCATGGCGGAACCATACGGCGGGCTTCGGCCCGGTACAAGCGGACGGTGAACAAAGGGGTCAGACCCCTTTGTTCAGTTCGGCGACACGGCGACACGCCCGGGCCACACACAGCGTCGTACTGAACAAAGGGGTCTGACCCCTTTGTTCACCGTCCGCCTACTAGAAGCGCTGGTCGGCGCGCATCTGTAGCATCGCCGCGATCACTTCGGGTGGCACGCCGGCGGCCTGCGCCTCCGTAATCGGGTCGGGGCGGCGCTCGAGCGCGGCGAGCGCCTCGGGCGGCACTTCACCACAGGCGACGAGAGCAGCAACAGCAAAGCGTTCTGCGACCTCTTTCGCCGCCGCCATCGAGGTATCAAGAAACGTCTCGGTCGACTTGGCGAGGCGTGCGACGCCACCACCCGCCGACTCCACAGTCTCGGCGCCCGAGCCCGCCCAGTCGGCGACGGTCGCACCATCGACCTCGAGGTGGAACTGGATGCCCCAGGCGCGGTTCTGGATACGGAATGCCTGCTGCCCCGCATCGTTGGCGGCCAGAATGACGGCGCCGGGCGGAGCCTCAAAGCCATACGCGTGCCACTGAAAACCGAAGAAGGGCAGAGGCATAGCCGCAAACAGGACGTCGTCGGCGGCATCGCGCTGCATGCCGACGTCGCGCCAGACAGCGAGTTCGGCATGCAGCGCCTTGCCCACGCGTCCACCCGCGGCACGCGCTAGCAATTGGCCACCCAGACAGATACCGAGGATCGGCGTGCCGATGTCGAGCGCCTCCTCGAGCAGATCGAGCTCGGGCAACAGCCACGGGCGCACGTCTTCGTCGGGATTGGCGTTGCCGCCAAGGCTGACGACCGCATCGATGCCGTCGAGATCGGGGCGCTCGGGCGCGCGCTCCGGAAACCACAGCACGACCTCGCCTGCTGTCTCCCACGGCTCCTGCATAACTCCGGCGCCGGCGTCGTCGTCGTGTTGGATGATCAGCGTGCGCATGGGAGATAGTTCGTGTGCGGTTTAGGCGTGGCCGTGCGCGCGGGCGATTTCGACGAAACGGTAGGCAAGCGCGCTGGCGGCCGCGGCATTGGCTTCGACACGCGCGTCGACCTCCGCGCGCAGCGCATCCTGGTCGATGGCGTGCTTGACGAGGTCGGATTCGCCGACACGCATCCACCATTCGACGGTCTCGCGGTCGACCTCGATATGGAATTGCAGGCCCCATGCTGCTGTCCCGACACGGAAGGCCTGGCTCGAGGCTGCGTTCTCTGCGAGTGGGACGGCACCCGGTGGCATCTCGAAGCCATAGTGGTGCCACTCGAAGGCGCGGTATCCTAGGCCGAGTGGGCCAAGCAGCGGGTCCTCCTCGCCGGCGGGGAGCAGCCCGATATCGCACCAGCCAATCTCGGATTGGCGAGCCGGACCGACGGGTGCGCCAGCGGCACGCGCCAGCATTTGGCCACCGAGGCAGACACCGAGCATTGGCAGTTCTCGCTCGAGACCTTCGTGCAAGAGTTGCAATTCGTCGGGGATCCACGGGCGGCGGTCATCTTCGTCGGGCATTGCGACGCCACCCATCAGCACCACGGCGTCGTAGTTGGCCAAACTCGCCGGGGGAGCGTCCAGCCACGTGCGCCAGAGATCGATCGTGCCGGCGGCCTCGAGTGGTTCGCGGAAGGCGCCAAGCAGGTTCGTTGCGTCATGCTGGATTTGGAGCGTGTGCACGGCGAGAAGTGTACGGGGGAGCGTGCCTGACTCGGGTCGTGTGGATGATCGCTTACGCTCGTGTCGTGGTTGAGTCTTCGCGATCGCGCTTCGATCTTGCGATGGTGCTGTCGTTGGTTGCCGTCGCGTTGTGGGCACTCAATATCCCCGTCGTCAAGGTCGCGTTGAACGACTGGAGCCCAATGGCGTTCTCCTTCGCGCGCTTCGCCGCGGGTGCCTTGATCTATGCCGTATTCGTGTTGATACGCGAGGGCTCGCTGCGGATTCAGCGACGAGACATCCCACTCTTTCTGGCGGGCGGTGTGATCGGCATCGCGCTCAACCAGTACGCGTTCATGTACGCCCTGGAGAAGACGTCCGCGTCGACGGTCACGCTCGTCTTTGCGACGACGCCGCTGTGGGCTGCGCTGTTCGCGCGCCTGCTCGGTTGGGAGTTCGTCAAGCTGTGGTTCTGGTTCGCCGTCGCGCTCTCCACCGTCGGGGTGGCGTTCGTGCTGATAGGAGCGGGCGCGACGCTGTCGTTCACCAGCATGGAGGGTATCTTGCTCGCGTTTGGTGCGCCGATCACGTGGGGCATGTACAGCGTGCTCGCGCGTCCGCTCTTGCGCCGTTACTCCGCGGCCCACGTCTCGGCGATCATGCTGCTGATCGGCGCGCCGCTGATTGGCATCGTTGGCGTACCGCAGTTGCTGTCGCAGGATTTCAGCTCGTTCTCACCATCGTCGTGGGTCGGGCTCGTCTATGCATTGGTTGCCTCGTTGATCGTCTCGAATCTGCTCTGGTTTATTGCAATCCACAGGGCGGGAACGGCCCGCACGGTCGCGATTATGCCGTTGCAACCGTTTCTCGGTGTCCTCTTCTCTGCGCTGCTCCTGAGCGAGCGGCTCGATTGGAAACAGCTCGTCGGTGGAGCGGTCATCATCGTCGGCATCACCATCGCCGTGCGCTCGGTTAAGCCGGTTTCGCCCGACCTGGACCCGTTCAAGACGGGTGTGCAGGAGTAGGTTCGCTGCTACCAGACGCCGCCGAGCGCGACGCGGAGCTCTTCGCCGGATACGCCGCTGCTGGCAGGCGACGTCAGGAAGGCGATTGCGTGTCCGACTTCGTCGGCGTCGACAATCCGCCCGGCGGCGTAGCCCGCGGCGCGTTCCGCCCAGATCGCGGCGACTGGTTGGCCCGTGCGTAGCGACTCGGCAGCAGCACTGCGTTCGGACATTTCTGTGCGGACCCAGCCGGGCAGTACGGCGTTACAGGTAATGCCAAAGGGCGCCCCATCCTGGGCGACGACGCGCATCATCCCGAGGATGCCGGCCTTCGAGGCGCTGTAGGCAGTCATCCCGGAGCCGCCAACTGTCGCTGATGTCGACGAGACGAGAACGATCCGCCCGTCGCCGGCGGCGGCGAGGTCGTCCCATGCCTCGCGGATCGTGATAAACGGCGAGTCGAGGTTGATCGCCATGGTTTCGCGCCAGTCAGCTGTAGTGAGGCCTGCGATTGGCCCGTCTTGTGCAGACCCGGTGGCGGCGTTGAGCACGAGTGCTCGGATCGGTCCGCGCCGGCGCGCGAGTGCGACCGCCGTGCGACAGCCTTCCTCGGTCGACAGGTCGGCGACCTCCGTGCCTTCGCGACCAGAGCGCGAGATCCCGACGACGTCGCAGCCTGCGGCACGCAGAATGCGCGCCGTCGCCAGACCGATCCCGGTCGAAGCGCCGGTGACGAGAATCACGGACATGCGATTCCCGTCCGTCGCTCCCTAGTCGCCCTGCTCGACGAAGTACTTGCCCGACTCGCCATCGGCGAACCAGCGCGTCGTGACGGTCTTCTTGCGCGTGTAGAAGTCGACACCATCGGTGCCGTGCGCGTGCAGGTCCCCGAGGAACGAGTCCTTCCAGCCCGAGAACGGGAAGAATGCGACGGGGGCTGCAACACCAATGTTGACGCCGATCATGCCGACCTCGACCTCGTGGCGATAGCGGCGGACGGCCGCACCCGACTCGGTAAAGATCGAGGTGCCGTTGCCATAGCGCGAGCCATTGACGAAGGCGATCGCGTCGGCCAGCGTGTCGACTTCGACGATGCTGAGGACGGGACCGAAGACCTCTTCGCGTGCGATCTCCATGTCGGCGGTGACGCCCTGGACGATCGTTGGCCCGATGTAGGCGCCCGCTTCCGAGAGGCCCGTGTTGCGACCGTCGACGGCGAGGGTGGCACCAGCAGCGACGGCGTTATCGATCATGCCGCGAATGCGATCGCGTGACTCGAGGGAGACGACGGGACCGACGCTCGTGCCCTGCTCCATACCATCGCCGACCGTCAACGCCTCGGTGCGGGGGAGCAACTCCTTCTGGAGATCCTTCCACGCGCCACCAACGGCGACGATGATCGAGCCAGCCATACAACGCTGGCCGGCCGCACCAAAGGCGCTGCCAATGATGTTATCGGCCGTCTTGTCCATGATCGCGTCGGGCATCACGAGCATCGAGTTCTTTGCTCCGCCGAGTGCTTGCACACGCTTCTTATTGGCGGCGGCGCGCTCATAGATGTACGCAGCCGTCGAAGCCGAGCCGACGAACGAAACGGCGTCGATGCCGGGATGATCGAGGATGCCGTTGACGACGTCGCGCGAGCCGTTGACGAGGTTGACGACGCCATTCGGCAGGCCGAGACCGTCGATGATCTCGAAGACGATCTGCTGCGTCATCGGCACCTGCTCCGACGGCTTCAGGATAAACGTATTGCCGCACGCAATCGCGAAGGGCAGGAACCACATCGGCACCATCGCCGGGAAGTTGAATGGTGTGATTGCGGCGCAGACGCCAACGGGCTGGCGGATCGTCTCGGCGTCAACCTTAGTCGCGACGCCTTCGAGAATGCGACCCTGCATTGTCGTCGGGATCGCCGTGGCGCACTCGACCATCTCGATCATGCGACTGACCTCGGCCTGCGCGTCCGGATAGGTCTTGCCCATCTCGCGCGTCAAGGCAGCGGCAATCTCGTCGGCGCGCTGAACGAGTTGCTCGCGGAAGCCGAACAGCCAGCGGGCGCGCTCGATCGTGCTGGTCGCCTTCCACGCCGGGAAGGCGGCGCGTGCGGCCTGGACGGCGGCATCGACATCGTTGGCACCCGAGAGCGGTACCTGTGCCAAGACCTCGCCGGTAGCGGGGTTCGTGATATCGAGCAGATCGGAGCTGGTCGACGGGACCCACGCACCGTTGATGTAGTTCGGAAGGATCTTCGTGGCAGTTACGCTCATTGGGGATGACACCTCGGTCAGGCGGTTGATCCTGAGATGCTACCGCCCTTGGCTATGCCATGGCGCGTTCCACCAACTGGCGCTTGACGCGCGCCATGATCGCACCAACGCTACGCATCCGCAGTGGCGAGATGACGCCCGCGAGACCCATGCCGGCGGCGAAGTCGGATGGGGTCGCGAGGATCTCGTCAATCGTGCAGCCGTCGAGGCCCGCGTGGACGATTCCCGCGAAGCCTTTCGAGGTCGGAGCCTCATCCGGCGCGGCGAAGAAGAGGTGCACCGTGTCGCCCTCAACCTCGGTCTGCACGAAGAGTGGCGTCTGGCACTCGTGCACGCGCTCGAGCTCGACGCCCTGGAGGCGCTCGGGCAAGTCGGGGAGGTCGCGCGAATACTCGAGCAGCAGGTCGAGGCGCTCGGTGCGGTCGACCTCGACGAACTCGTCGACGATGCCTTGCAGCTTCGGCGGGAGCGCGCCGCTCACGCGTTCACGTACGGCTTCTCGATTGGCACGCGCACGGCGTTGCCCCACTCGACCCACGAGCCGTCGTAGTTACGAACGTGGTCGAAGCCGAGCAGGTGCGTCAGGACAAACCAGGTATGGCTCGACCGCTCGCCGATACGGCAGTAGGTGATCACGTCGTCGCCCGCTTTCAAGCCCTGCTCATCGCCATAGATGGCACGCAACTCGTCGGCGCTCTTGAACGAACCGTCGTCGTTGGCGGCGCGCTTCCACGGCACGCTCTTGGCAGTCGGCACGTGGCCGCCGCGCTGAGCGCCCTCTTGCGGGTAGTCCGGCATGTGCAACAACTCGCCCGAGTACTCGCCGGGTGAGCGCACGTCAACGAGTGGACCATTGCCGATCTGCGCGAGCACGTCGTCCTTGAAGGCGCGGATCGTGGCATCGTCGCGCGGCACGACCGGGTAGTCGCTCGGCGTTGTCTCGGTCGCATCCGTCGTCATCGCGCGACCCTCGGCGGCCCACTTGGCGCGGCCACCATCGAGCAGGCGAACATCCTCGTGGCCAAACAGGCTGAAGACCCAGAGGGCATAGGCGGCCCACCAGTTGAAGTTGTCGCCATAGACCACGATCGTCGAGTCGCGCGTGATGCCACGAGCGCTGCACATCGCGGCGAAGCCTTCGGGGCTCACGTAGTCGCGCGTCGTTTCGTCATTGAGATCCAGATGCCAGTCGACCTTGAGGGCGCCCGGGATATGGCCGGTGTGGTACAGCAAGACGTCCTCGTCCGACTCGATCACGACGAGGTCGGGGTCACCAAGATGGCTGGCGAGCCAGTCCGTCGTGACGAGCCGGCCCGGGTGGGCGTAGGCGGCGAGCTTGGTGTCAGTGTCGAGAGAAAGGGGCATGATGATCCTTAGGTTCGAATGCTCTAACGCTTTCGTACGCGTATCTTAGGGCGGCCTACTTGTTGGTGGGGTCAGCGGGGTGCGAATCGATCGACGATTGCCTCGAATCGTGTGCCTGCTAAAACAATTCGCGTTGGGCTGGTCCCGTAGCCGTTGTCACGGGCACGTCGGCCTCCCGCAACAGCTGACGCAAACGGCCTGCATTGTCTGGCCCTTGCGTGTCAGCATTGGTGTTGAACATCGCGTAGACGCGACTCGTTGTAGTGGTCAGCAGGCGCAATGGCTCGATCCACTCCGTCAACTCGGCATCCGAGTAGAGGTGGTCAAAGCGCGCGCTCGCGCCATCGCCATGCTGGTTCCAGGTCGCGGCGTTGCGCCCATGAAAGCGCACGTACGCCGTCGGCGATGTGGATGCTACGACCGTCTCGACGACGTTTTTGGATGCGACGGGTGGCGCGTCGACGACGACGTAGGTAAGCCCGCGCTCGCGCAGCCCATCGAGCGTTTCGTCGCGCAGATCGGGGGAGAGCCAGTCGCGCTGGCGAAACTCGATCAGGAGCTCGTTGCCTGGCAAGGCGGCCCGGGCGTAATCGATGCGCTCCCAGGCCTCGCGCCCCGGCAGAGCGGAGGGTGGCCATTGGAACAGCACGCCGCCGAGCTTGCCGGCCTGTCGCAGCGGTTCGAGCGAGCGCTGGAAGCGCTGAAAGACGCGGTCGCGCAGCGCATCGCTTGGCACGACGTGGCCACGCGACGTCACCGCGTCGACGAGCGGGCGCAGATCAGCGGGCAACTGTTCGGGTCGCACCGCGTGCCCCGTCATCAGACCAAACGCCTTGATGTGGAAGATAAAACCGGGTGGTGTTCGCTCGGCCCAGTTGTGCGTCGTCCGCTCGGCTGGAATCGCGTAATACGACGAGTCGACCTCAACCGTGTCGAAGTGCTCCGCATAGAACCGGAGGCGCGCCTCGGGACTCGTCGCGGTGTGTGGATACCAGTCGCTGATCAGGCCCTGCTCGACCCACGCGCACGTGCCGAGGCGGACCGTTGCGCTCACTGCGGTGGGTGTTCGGCGATCCAGTGGCGCGCGATGTCAACACGGCGCGTCACCCAAACGTCTTCGCGGCCGGCGAGATGGTCGAGAAAGCGACGCAGACCATCGATGCGTCCGGGGCGCCCAACAATGCGGCAGTGCAGGCCGACGTTCATGATCTTTGGCGTCGTCGCGCCCTCGCGATAGAGCGTCTCGAAGGTGTCGATCAGATAGGTGCTGAACTCGTCGGCCGTACGGAACCCGTTTGGGGTGGCGAAGCGCGCATCGTTGGCGTCGAGTGTGTACGGGATCACGAGATGGTCGCGACCCTTGACACGCGTCCAATACGGCAATTCGTCGGAATAGTCGTCGGAGTCGTAGAGAAAGCCACCTTCCTCGACGACGAGGCGACGCGTGTTCTCGCTAAAACGACCCGTGTACCAGCCATACGGGCGCTCGCCCGTCGCGGCTGTGATCGCGGCGATGCAGCGCTGGAGGTGGTCGCGCTCGACCTCCTCGGCGACACCGTCGTAATCGAACCAGCGATAGCCATGGCTACAGACTTCGTGCCCGGCTGCCGCCGCCACACGCATTGGCTCGGGGTTGAGCTCGACGGATTGTCCGCAGGCAAACACGGTCAGTGGACGATCGGCCTCGGCGAACGCGTCCAGGATGCGCCAGACACCGACACGGCCGCCAAACTCGTAGATCGATTCGGTCAGCAAGTCGCGTGTCGGGCGTGCCGTGCCCGCGATCTCTGTCAGGTAGGTCTCGCTCTCACTGTCGCCGCTCAGTGGCGTGCGTTCTGCGCCCTCCTCATAGTTGAGGACGCAGCTGACGGCGACGCGAGCGCCGCCCGGCCAGTTCGCGTTCGGTGGGTTATTGCCGTAGCCAATCAGGTCACGCGGCTGAGTGCTCATTCGGGCAGTGTTGCGCGCCGCAGCCGCTGGCGCAACGTCCGGCTGGCTCCCCGCGTACCCTTTGGTGGTGAGCTCCGAGGCCCCCATCGGCATGTTCGACTCTGGCGTGGGTGGGCTGACCGTCCTCAATGCCACGCTCGTGCGCCTGCCGCACGAGGATGTCATCTACCTCGGTGACACGGGTCGCTTTCCGTATGGACCACGCTCGCGCGAGGAGTTGATCATGTTTGGGCGCGAACTGACGGCCTTGCTTGTTGAGCGTGGGGCGAAGCTGATTGTTGTCGCCTGCAACTCGGCCACGGCGGCCGCGCTGCCCGTGCTCCAGCAGGAATCGCCCGTGCCCGTCCTTGGTGTGATCACGCCCGAGGCGCGTGCCGCAGTGCAGGCCACTCGGATCCGCAAGATCGGCGTGCTGGCGACCGAGGCCACAGTCGCCAGCCAGCGCTATGTCGAGGCGATCCACGATCTTGACGAGGGTGTTGAGGTCGTCCAGGTTGCCTGCCCGGGTCTCGCTGAGTCGATTCAGGGCGGCGAGCCGTACTCGCAGCGCACGCTCGAGCTCGTGCAGGTGGCCTGCGCACCACTGCGCGCGGCAGGAGTCGATGTTGTCGTGCTCGGTTGCACGCACTACCCGCTGATCCGCCACATGCTCCAACGCGAACTCGGTGCCGACGTGCAGACGATCGCCGCAGCCGAGGAACTCGCCGAGGAGATCGCAGCCACGCTTGCGCGTAAGGGTTGGGAACAACCACCTGAGCATCGCGGCGCCTATCGTTTTCTGGCGACCGGCGACGTCGATGCCTTCCGCACGGAGGGCACGCGCTTCCTGCAGTTACCGATCGTCGACGTCGAACACGTCGCGGTCTCTTAGGCGCCGGCAAATACGTGTAGTCTGCGATTGCTCGACCCCGTGCGTGGCCTACTATCTGCGCTCGAGCCAATGTTCCATCAAATGGGACCCTGCGGTCCTGGCACCACCCTCAACCGGTCGTGTCGGGCGGGGGACCCACCTGCAAAAGCAGGTTCGACGGGATGTAGGCACACGGCGGGGTGGAGCGCTTTTTCCGCACCGTGCGACAATACGCGGCGTGATCTATCTCGACCACGCTGCTACCGCACCGCCTGACGATCGGGTCGTTGCCGCGATGCTGCCACACCTGACGGAGCGCTTCGGCAATCCGTCCGAGCCGCATGCTGCTGGTCGCCGTGCGCGCGCCGATCTCGATACAGCGCGGGCCGAGATTGCCATGTGGCTTGGAGCCGAGGCGGAACACGTCGTGCTGACAAGTGGAGGCACCGAGGCCGACAACTTGGCTGTGCTCGGACGTGCGCAGGGCCTGCCGGGACGCATGGTCGTGAGCGCGATCGAGCACCCGGCCGTGCGTCGCAGCGTCGATGCGCTGGCGGGACGGGGTTGGGAGATTGTGATTGCACCCGTCGTGCCAGCAGGAACGCTCGACCTCGATGCGCTCGACCAACTGGTGCATGTTGGCGACGCGCTGGTCTGTGTGATGGGTGCGAGCAACGTCACCGGCGTGCTCCAGCCGATTTTAGAGATCGCCGCGCTCTGTGCCGAGCGCGGCGTGCCGCTGCATGTGGACCAGGTCCAGGCGGCGAGCGGCAGCGATGTGGACCTCTCGCTCCTGCCTGGCTCGGTCACGATTGCGATTGCGGCGCATAAGCTCGGCGGACCACGTGGTGTCGGCGCGCTCGTCGGGTCGGGGATCACGGAACTCGCGCCGATCGTGCATGGCGGCGGACAGGAGGGTGGCCTGCGTTCGGGCACCGAAGACGTCGCGGGTGCCGTGGCACTCGCAACGGCACTGCGGATTCAGCAGGGCGATCAGGCGCCCGTTGAGCGCCAGCAGCGCGCTGCCTTGCGCGACGCGCTCGAGCAGCGTCTCGGTCTGTCTGTCGCCGGAGCTATGGCGATGCGACTGCCAGGGCACGCACTGCTGCTGACGGGCTATCGCGGCGACACCGTCGTGCGTCTATTCGACGAGCGCGGTATCGCCGTTTCGGCCGGTTCGGCGTGTGCCAGCGGCGAGACGGCTCCCGACGCCACGCTGACCGCGATGGGTATTGACGACGACGTCGCGCGTGGTGCGGTGCGCGTCTCGCTCGGCCCGACGACGACAGCAGACGAGATCGACGCGTTGGTCGCGGCTTGGCACGAGTTTGAGCCATCGTTACGTGTGGCGGCAGAGGCGGCGGCATGATCGACCTCTCGCGTGTGGGTGCGGTCGACCAGCCGGATGGTGAGGGACGCGCAGGTGGTGGGCGCTGCAACGATCGTGTGCGCTTTACGGTCGGTCTCGTCGGTGACCGACTCGACCAAGTGCGCTTCGGTGCAGACGCCTGCGTCTCGACGACGGCTGCCGCGGCGTGGCTCGCGGCGCGCGCTGAGGGTGGGGCGCTGCTCGCCGGTGCACGGCTCGGTCTGGCGGAGGTGTTGGTGGGTGCTGAGATCGACCCGGCCGGCGCTGAGTGTGCGCTGACCGCCGTCGATGCCTTCCACGCCGCACTCGGAGATGCGGTCGCGCGCGGCATGCAGACGGCGGCGGTTAGCAATCGATCCGTTGTCGCGATGAGCGGCGGCGTCGACTCGGCGATGGTGCTGACAGAGACGGTCCGCGAGGGGCGCGATGTGGTTGCCGTGACGCTGCGATTGTGGATCGATCCCGAGGCGCCATCGCCCGAGCGCGCGTGCTGCGCACCGTCTGCGGTTCGCTCCGCACGCGACCTCTGTCACCAGCATGGGGTACCACACATCGCGCTCGATCTGCGCGATGATTTTCGCGCGGCCGTCGTCGACCCATTCGTGGCGGGGTATGCCGCCGGCGAGACACCGAACCCGTGTACGACCTGTAATGGCGCATTCCGTTTCGACGCGATCGACCGTATAGCGACCAACCTTGGCGCTGCCGAGTGGCGCACCGGGCACTACGCACAACTCGTGGAGCAGGGCGACGCTCCGCTCGTGGCACGTGGCGTTGACGAGAGGAAGGACCAGTCGTACATGCTGGCCCTCGTAAATCCGGAGATCCTGACGCGCGTGCGCTTTCCGCTTGGCGCGCGACGGAAGGTCGACGTCCAGAGCGAGGCAGCCGCGCTCGGGCTGGCCGCTGCCAATGCGCTGGAGAGCCAGGAGGTCTGCTTCATGGGCGGCAGCGCGCTCCGGCCATTTTTGGAGCGGCAGGGCGTCGTGATGGAGCCCGGCCCGATTGTGGACGAGGCCGGGATTGAACTCGGTGAGCACCAGGGTGCGCTCGCGTACACGCCGGGCCAGCGGCGTGGACTCGGCGTCTCGCGTGGTACCGAAGCGCTCCACGTGCTGCGCGTTGACGCGCCGACGAACACGATTATGGTGGGTGCCCTCAGTCGACTCGGCCGGCGCAACGTCGACCTGCGGGACGTGCAGGTACGCACGACTGTTGACCGCGTCGACGCCTGCTTTAGGATGCGAGGCGCGACTGTCCCCGGCAGATTTGTGGTGACGGGCGGCGACACGGCGGAAGTGCAACTCGATCGTGACGCCTTCCAGGTCGCACCGGGCCAGGTCGCCGTGCTCTATGACGATGATTGCATCGTCGCCGCCGGCACCATTACTGGCTGACGGTTCGCCGCGACCGGATCGCGTACCTTTACGACACGATGTTGGCCCGAGAGATCCGCGCTGCGTACCGCGACTACTTCGCTGCACGAGAGCATCTCGTTGTGGCGTCCGCGAGCCTCGTGCCCGCCTCGCTAGATCCATCGGTGCTGCTGACAACAGCGGGGATGCAGCCGTTTAAGCCCTACTTTCTCGGCGTCGAACAACCCCCACAACGGCGCCTGGTCAGCGTACAGAAGTGTTTTCGCACGACGGATATCGACGAGGTCGGCAAGACCGCGCGGCACCTCACCTTCTTCGAGATGATGGGCAACTTCTCGATTGGCGATTACTTTAAGGCCGACGCGATCGCATTTGCATGGGAGCTTGTGACGGGCCCGTGGAGCATGGATTCGGACAAGCTCTGGATTACCGTCTTTGCCGGCGACGAGCAGGTGCCAGCCGATGATGAGGCGCGCGCATTGTGGCTCGCCCAGGGTCTGCCGGCTGATCGCATCGTCGGTCTCGGTCGTAAAGACAACTTCTGGCAGGCCGGCCCGACCGGGCCGTGTGGCCCATGCAGCGAGCTCTACTACGACCGCGGTGCCGAGCATGGTTGTGGGCGACCTGTTGGCGTCGATGGTTGCGCGCCTGGTTGTCATTGCGATCGTTTCCTCGAATTCTGGAACCTCGTCTTCATGCAGTACGACCAGGCTGGTGACGGCGCGCTGACGCCGCTGCCAAAGCCGTGCGTCGACACGGGAGCTGGCGTAGAGCGCGTGGCGGCGCTGCTGCAGGGCGTGCACTCGGTCTATGAGACCGATGGTTTTCAATCCATGATCGCGGCGATCGAGCAGTGGACCGGTGCCTCGTACGACAACGGTGGCATCCAGACGAAGGCACTGCGCGTGCTCGCTGACCATGGTCGTGCGATGACATTCCTTGCCGCTGACGGGGTGCTGCCTGCCAATGAGTCGCGTGGCTACATCTTGCGTCGCGTGATTCGTCGTGCCGTGTCGCACGGTCATCGTCTTGGCATCGAAGGGACGTTTCTGACGCGACTGTCGGCGCTTGTGATTGACCAGCTCGGTGATGTTTATCCGGAGCTGATCCAGAATCGCACCGAGATCGAGCGCATCCTCAACGGCGAAGAAGAGCGTTTTCTGCGCACGCTCGAGACGGGGACGGCCCTCCTCGACGACCGCATCGCGCGCGTCCGTGCCGCAGGTGGCCTGTTGATCCCGGCCGCTGATGCCTTCCTGCTCCACGACACGTACGGTTTTCCCTTCGAGCTAACGCAAGAGCTCGCCGCTGAGCAGGACCTGTCGGTTGATGAGGCAGGCTTCGCGGAGCTTATGGAAGGGCAGCGTCACCGCGCACGCAGCGCGGCAGGTAAGGGTGGTGGCGTCGACCTGGATCGTGTTGCTGCATTCGTGCGCAATGCCGGCTTTGCAACGGTCTTTATGGGATACGACGAGCTCGATATCCGGACGCATATCGGAGCGCTCGACGACCTCGGTGAGGGGCGTTTCGCCGTCAAGCTGCGCGAGTCACCCTTCTATCCCGAAGGTGGTGGGCAGGTCTCGGATGTTGGCTCGATTGAGTCCGATTCGGGCCGCGCGGCGATTGTCGAGGTGATTCGCTTCGATGGGGATCAGGTGCTGATCGTCACGCGTGAACGCGGCACGCTGCAGGACGGGCAGGAGGTTCGCGCTTTGGTCGACACGGCGCGGCGCCGACCGACGCAGGCCAACCACACTGGCACGCATATCCTGCATCGTGCGCTGCAGGAGGTGCTCGGCGATCACGTGCGCCAGAAAGGCTCAGCCGTACGACCCGACAAGTTGCGTTTTGACTTCTCCCACGAGAGTCCAATGACGCCCGCAGAGATCACGCGGGTCGAAGACATTGTCAATCGTGTCGTCGTCGAAGGGCATCGTGTCTTTAGCTTCGAGACTTCGCAAGACGAGGCGCGCACGCTCGGCGCGATGATGCTGTTTGGTGAGAAGTACGGCGATGTCGTCCGTGTCGTTGAAGTCGAGGGTTTTTCTCGCGAACTCTGCGGCGGCACACACGTGGCGTCCACTGCCGAGATCGGGCCGCTGCGCATTACCTCCGAGTCGAGCGTCGGGCAGGGCGTGCGTCGCATCGAGGCGATCTCGAGCGGCGTCGCGACCGAGCTCCTACGCACGCGCGAGCGCGCGGCAGACCAGGCTTCGCGGGCACTCAAGGTCGATCCTGCTGACTTACCGCAGGCGGTGCGCGATCTGCAGGCCAAAGTGCGGGAACTCGAGAAGCAGGTCAAGGCGGCCGGTGGTGGGTCCGCAGGCGATGCCCAGGTCGAGCAGCTTGCTGCCAACGCGGTGACGCATGGTGCGGTCAAGGTTGTTGTTGCCGATGTGGGCGAGATCGCTCCGGATGCACTCCTCGAACTCGCCGATCGCTTGCGTGGCACGCTCGGCGCGAGCATCGTGATGCTGATCAGTGCGAGCGGTGGCAAGGTCAATCTGGTGTGTGCTGCCACGCCCGAGGCGGTGGCAGCCGGCGCGGATGCGGGTGCGGTGCTGAAGGCGGCAGCGCCGTTGGTCGGCGGTGGCGGTGGTGGCAAGCCAAACCTCGCTCGAGCCGGCGGGAAGGACGCGGCGGGGATTCCCGCTGCACTCGAGGCGGCCAGTGCTGTACTCGCAGCGCAACTCGTGTCCTAGTGCGTGCGGTGTTTGCGCGCGTTCGCGCAGACACGGTGCGCTCGGGGCGGCTAGGGTGCGCCTGTGAGAGTGCTTGCTATCGACTATGGATCCGCACGCACGGGCCTTGCAATCTGCGATGTCTCAGGATTCTTGGCGCGCCCGCTGGCCGTGGTTGAGCGGATCGGAACACCCGCGGGACTCGCGCAATTCTTGGCGATTGTGCAGGCAGAAGAACCCGAGTTGTTGCTGGTCGGCATGCCGGTGCTGGCCGATGGCACGCGTGGTGCGCAGGCCAATGCCACGCTCGCTTTCGTGGGGCGGCTGGAGGCCGTCTGTGCAGTCCCGATCGCCTTCGAGGATGAGCGGTTTACGAGTCAGATTGCCGAGACGAAAGGAGGAGCACGCAGCCTCGACGAGCGCGCCGCTGCCGAGCTCCTACAGGGATGGCTGGATACCCACAGCAGAGCCTAAATCGTCGGCGCGCGCTGGCTGCAGTTGCGCTGGTGTTGGCGTTGTGTGTCGTGCTGGGGACGGCATGGTGGGGGATCAATCGTCTCGTGGCCGATCCTGCGCCACCGCCAGGCGCCGCGGTGTCTGTGACGATCCCGGCCGGCTCGAATGCGTCGCAGATTGCTGCGATTCTGGCGACGGCGGGCGTGGTCACGGATGCGGGTGCGTTCGTCGATCAGCTTGTGACGGATGGTCTCGGATCGTCCTTCCTCCCTGGGACGTACGTGTTCCGCACGAACGAGCTCTATCGCCGCATCGTCGAACAACTCAACGCGGGGCCTGCTAACGCAGCGGCGAGTCAAGTGGTGATTCCTGAGGGATACGCGATCTGGGATATCAAAGAGACGCTCGTCAAGCTGGGGATCAAGCCCGCTCAATACCAGTCCGCGCTCGATGAGCACCGTCCACCGTCGGGTTTTCTCGCAGCGGGAGAACAGGCAGCTTCGCTCGAGGGATTCTTGTTTCCCGCAACCTACGATGTTGGGGTACCTGCCGATGCGTGGCAATTGGTCCAGGATCAACTCGCAGCGTTCGACGCCAACGTTGCTGCAGTCGATCTGACGTACGCGGCCTCGCGGGGTCTGACGCCATACGACGTGCTGAAGATCGCATCGATTATCGAGCGCGAGGCGCGAGCGCCGGGGGATCGTCGCAAGGTCAGCGCGATCATCTATAACCGACTCAAGGCGGACATGACGTTGGGTATGGATTCGAGCATCCAATACGGGCATGGTTCGTGGGGTGTGCTGACGGCCGCCGATCTTACGGTCGATTCGCCCTACAATCTCTGGACGAAAAAAGGGCTGCCACCAACACCAATCTGCAATCCCGGTCTGGCGGCGATCAAAGCGGCCGCCAATCCAGCGAAGGTCGACTACCTCTACATGTACGCAATCAAAGATGACGCGCAGGGGCGCCACTACTTCACCAACAACTACGACGATTTCTTGCGCTACCAGAAGGAGAATCCGTACTCGTGATTCACGGCACCACACGACTACTTGGCGTGATTGGCGATCCGGTCGCACACTCGCGTTCGCCGCGGATGCAGAATGCTGCATTGCGCGAGATGGGGCTCGATTGGGCGTACGTGCCGTTGCCGGTCTCGGCAGAGCAATTGGAGGTGGCATTGCGTGGTTTGTCCGCACTCGGTTTCGTTGGTGCCAATGTGACGGTGCCACATAAGGAGGCGGTCGCGCGACTGGTCGACGAGCTGCGTCCTGTTGCCAAGGCCAGTGGCTCGGTCAATACGATCATCATTGGCGATGACGGGCGGCTGATTGGCGACTCGACGGATGGTCCCGCGATCGCAGCGGCGATTGCTTCGGAGGTGGGCGAACGCTATGTCGGTCCTGTGATCGTGTTGGGCGCGGGTGGCTCGGCACGGGCCGCCGCCGCTGCACTGGCACAGGATGGCTGTGCGGTCCGTATCTTTGCGCGTCGGTTCGAGGCCGCCGAGGCCTTGGCGCGCGCCCTTGTCGAGACGGGCGATGTTGTGGCGGTGAAGGAACTGCCCGATCCGGTGGGTGAGGTCGTTGTGCATTGCACGCCGGTCGGTGCCTTGGTGGATCCGGAGGGCATGCCATTGCCGGCGTCGCGCCTGCTGGATGTGCGGGTGGTTGTCGATCTCGCGTATCGCGCCGATGCCACACCGACGCCGCTGATTACGGCAGCAGCCGAGACGGGGTGTGCGGTGGTGGATGGTCTGGAGGTGCTGGCACGACAGGGTGCGCGAGCACTCGAGCTGTGGACGGGTATGCCTGCACCACTCGAGGTGATGCTGGCGGCAGCGCGCGAGGTCTGATGGTGATGGTTGCGGGCGCAGCCATTATCGGGATCATCGCGGGTCTGTGTGCGGTGCCGCTGGTGCGATGGTTACCGCGTGGTATTCCCGAGCGGCTCGAGCAGCCGGCGTGGACGCTGCGTTTGGGGCATCCGTTTGTGCTGGTTGGTGTTGGTGCGTGTGTGGCGGTGGCGTTGGCTATGGCTGCGGTGTCGACGCAGGGATTGTTGTTTGGGCTCGTTCTGTTGGTTGTCTTGTTGCCGGCGGTGGCGATTGATGTTGCGTGGCGTGTGGTGCCGGATTCGTTGTTGCTGGTCGGTACTGTCGGTTGTTTGCTGCTGCTGATCGTGGGTTTCCGCGACGATCTGCTTACGCATTTGCTGGTCACTGTGGCGGCGGGGGTGCTGGCGTTGCTGGTTGCGCTCACGGCGCGTGGTGGGGTTGGGTTGGGCGACGTCAAGCTGATTGCACTGATCGGGTTGGCATTGGGTGCTGCGTTGCCGATGGCTTTCGTGGTGATGGCGCTGGTCAGTGGGGTGGCTGTGGTGCCGATTTTGCTGGCGCGAGGGCGCCGTGCGACGTTGCCACTCGTGCCATTTTTGGCGGTGGGTGCACTCGTTGCCAGTACCGGGTTGGGTCGGGGTCTGCTGTTTGGTTTGTGATTACTGGTTTGCTGGTGTGCTGCGGGGGTGGGTACTGTTGCGGCGTGGGTGGGGGATCCGTGGGGCAGTCTGTGACTGTGACGAAATCGTGATCTTTTCTTGAGGAGATAGGCACATTTCTGGCGTACGCTGTAGCCAAGTGACGGAACCCTCCCTCTAGTACCGTCACCCGACGAGCCGTAGGGCCGTCTGGTCTCAGCCGCCTTTTAGGCGGATCCTCCCACCCGAGCGTCGTGTCCCATCAGGGGCGCGGCGCTCAGGGCGTTGGAGGGGCGTACGATTGCGGCGTGGCTCCGATTCGCCAAGTCGCTCCGGGTGGTGGTGTTGAGTTCGAGGTCGATTCTGCCTCGGGGCACACCGCGTGGCGTGTGGCGGGTCGGCGTGCGACTGTCGTGCGTGCGCGTGCGGTGGCGGGCGACGAGGCGGTCGATCGTATCCTGCGCGACGTGGTGGCACAGTTGCGTGTGGCTGCGTTGTTGGGTGGCGACGATCGTGGACAGTTGCGTGCGTTGGCAGGTCGGATCTGGCTCGAGCGCAATGGCACGGGCACGGCTAAGGCCGACCAGGATCGCCTCTTTTAGCGTGTGCGGCAGGCGTTTCCGTGGCGCGCTGGTGCTGCGTGACTGCACAAAAGGACCCGGGTCCTTTTGTGCACTTTTGTGGTGTTAGTTGCCGCTCAGTATCTGCAGTTCGGCCAGCGCTCGTGCAAGGAGGACCGCGAATTCCTCGGAGGTAACCGGCACGGATGCGGCTGTCGCGAGGGCATGGACGGCGGTGACTGCGCGACCATAGGTGCCGGGCGCCAGAGCAGAGAGCACCCCGTTGGCGGATGCAAGCATGCTCCGCACACGGACGATGCGTTGTTGCGCATCCGCATATGCCGTCGGATCCTCAATCGTCCCGGCGGGCACAGCTGCTGCGTACAACGCTCCCGTCGGCTCCAAGTCGGCCACCAAGCTACGGGCAATGTCGCGCGCCTGACTGGCTAGCACCGGCAGGCTTGGCGATGAAGAGCGTCCGATAAAGACCCCAGCCGAGAGTCCGACGACAATCGCCAGCACCACAATCACCACCACGACGCCGATCAGCCGAGCCGAAATCGCCTGCTCACCATCGTTCTGCCACGCGCTCATCCCGCACAGCATGCCGGAGATGGCACTCCTCGGTGGGGAATTAGGGTACCCTTCGCCTGTGCCTAGAGAATGCAGCCTTCGTTTGACGGGTGTTACGCGCCAGTTTGGCGACATTAGAGCGCTCGACGACGTTTCGCTCGATGTCGCGCAAGGCGAACTACTCGGCATCCTTGGCCCCTCCGGTTGCGGAAAGACGACTCTGCTCAATGTAGTGGCAGGCCATTTACGCCCCAATGCGGGGTCGATCCAGATTGGTGGGCAGGTCGTTGCCGATGCGGAGACCTGGATCGCGCCGCAGGATCGTCGCGTCGCCATGGTGTTTCAGGATTACGCGCTGTTTCCGCACCTGACCGTCGTCGAGAATGTCTGCTTTGCGTTGCCGAAGCACCAACGCAAGGCGGGTGACGCGCGGGGGCGCCAATTGCTCGCGTCACTCGACGTCGAGCAACTTGCCGATCGCCGGCCCACAGAGCTCTCGGGAGGACAGCAACAGCGTGTTGCGCTGGCTCGCGCGCTCGCGCAAGATCCAGAGCTCGTGCTGCTTGACGAGCCGTTCGCGAGTCTCGACCAGACGACGCGAGACACGGTTCGCAACGAGCTAATTGGACACCTGCGGGCAACCGGTCTGGCCTGCATCATCGTTACGCACGATCAAGAAGAAGCGCTCTCGATCTCGGATCGTGTCGCTGTCATGCACCAAGGGAGAATCCTCCAGATTGACCAACCCGAGGTGCTCTATCGCAAGCCATTTTGTAGTGAGGTATCGGAATTTTTGGGGCGCGCCAATGTGCTCGACGGACACGCCCATGGTGAGACAGTCGAGACGTTGATTGGCACGTATGCACTATTGGGGCAGGCAAACGGGTCGGTGCGCGTCTTTGTGCGGCCCGAACTCGTCGGCGTTGCCCGTGATGACGAAGGCGATGTGGTGGTGGAATCGCGGGACTTCCGTGGTCACGACGTCGTCTATTCGCTGCGACTGTCGGATGGTTCGATCGCTTGGGCGCATCGGCCAAGTATCAACATGGTCAATGTTGGTGACCATGTGCGCATCGAGCCGCAGCCGGGGCACGCAGCACTCGTGCCCGTGGCCTGGGACGCCTCTTAGCCGAGCGCTCGACGCGACCGAGATTCTGGTCGGATCAGTAGCAGGTAGACGGGAACGGCAGAGATGATGATCAGGATCAGTGCGGGCACGGCCGCAGCGGCGTACTCTGCAACATTCGTCTTCTGCCAGATCAGTGTTGCGGGCGTCTCGAAGCCGTTCGGGCGCAACAGTAGGGTGGCGGGTAACTCCTTGATGGAGGTCAAGAAGACCAGCGCTGCGCCCGTCAAGATGCCAGGCGCTGCCAGTGGCAGGGTGATGCGCACCAAGACTGCAAAGGGTGATCTGCCCATGCCGCGGGCGGCCTGCTCGAAGCGTGGATCGACGCGTTCCCAGCCACTGCGTGCGCCACTGATGGCCTGCGGCAAGAAGCGTACGGTGTAGGCGATGACGATGATTGCCACGGTCTGATACAGCAGCGGTGCGGTACGGATTGCAAAAAAGATCAGTCCGAGACCCACGACGATGCCGGGTAAGGCGTAGCCGATATACGAGAGACTCTCGATGCTGCGTGACAGGCGTCCGGGTGTCCGCGCGGCGAGGGCGGCAACGGGCAGGGCGAGTGCGACGCAGAGGATCGCTGCTGCGCAGGCCGCAACGATCGCGTTGAGTGCTGCGGGGAGCGCCGCTGTCAGTTGAGTCAGCAGGCCTGCGTCCGTGGATAGCGTGATCGACCACCAGACGAGAATTGCGAGTGGCAGTACGAGTGCGAGGAGCGTGACGCTGACAACGAAGCCAATCGCGAAGGGGCGCGCGCGTCCGAGGGGGGCGGGTTCGTAATCCTCGCGTGCACGGACACGACGGCGTGCGGCAAGTGTGGAGCCCCGCAGGGTCCACTGTTCGGTGCCGACGATGGCGAGCGCGAGTACGGCGAGCAGTAGCCCAACGCTGGCCGCTCCGGTCACATCGTAGAGAGCGTCGTAGCGTAGGAACGCTTCGCGAGTGAGTGTCGTGTAGCGCAGCAGGCTGACGACGCCGAAGTCGCTGAGCGCGTAGAGCGCTGCGAGTAGTGCTCCGGCAATTACGGCGGAGCGGATCTGAGGAAGCGTGATGTGGACGAACGTTTGGAACGAGCTGCGTCCCATGCCGCGAGCCGCCTGTTCGAGTGTTGGATCGACGCGGCGTAATGCCGATGCTGTCAGCAGCAGGACATAGGGGTAGGTAAAGAGTACGAGCACGATCGTCGAGCCGAGCAACCCGTCGATGGTGGGTAGGCGGTACACCCCAAGCGGTTCGAGTGCTTGGGCGAGTAGGCCGCGTGGTCCGAGTGCTCCGAGTAGTGCGAGTGCTCCGACATAACTCGGGATCACGAGTGGGAGCGCTCCGAGCACGAGTGCGAGTCGGCGGAGCGGTAGAGCGGTGCGCACGGTCAGGACGGCGAAGGGCACGCCGATCGCGACTGCGCCAATTGCGACGAGTAGCGCGAGCACGATCGTGCGCAGGGTGGCAGGTGCCAGCGAGCCAGCAGCGATGGTGCTGGAGCCTTCGAGTGCACGCACGGCGAGATAGACCAGGGGCACGATCGCGATGATCAATGCTGGTGCCGCCGCCAGCAGCAGGAGGCGACGGCGTTCGGATTGGTGGCTGTCGGTCAGTTGACAAGTCCGGCGTCACGGATCATCGCGACAGTCGTTTCGATCTGTGTGCCGAGCGTAGCGAGTGCGACGTCGGGGCCGGGATGGTCGGCGAGTGCGGGGAGTTCTTGCGAGCGTTCGAGACCGGCTTGACTCGTGTTGAGGGGGTACTCGCGCTCTTCAGCGTCGTTGGCAAAAAAGACCTGCCCATCGGTGAGGAGCCAGTGGACGAAGCGTTCGGCTTGCTCGGACTTGGTGGTTGTGGCGAGAATGCCAACAGCCGAGACGTTGATAAATGATCCCGTGTCAGTGGGGTCGAAGAAGTGGTTGGCGATCGGTGCGGTGGGATCGCTGGCGCGCTTCTCGTAGAGGTAGTAGTGGTTGACGAGGCCCGTGTCGACTTCGCCACTGGCGATCGCGTCAACAATCTGGCTGTTCTTTAGGAAGGTTTTGGCATGGGTCGCGAGGCCTTGGAGGAAGCTGATCGTTTTAGCGTCTCCGATGGTGGCACGCATGGCGCTGACAAAGCCGACGAAGGAGGCGTTGGTTGGGGCCACGCCGATCTCACCGAGCGTCCAATTTGGTTCGGCGAGTTCGAGGACTGAGCCGGGAAGTTGTATTTCGTCGACGCGATCCGTGTTGTAGGTGAGGACGCGGATGCGTCCTGTCACGCCGACCCATTTGCCGGCGGGGTCTTCGAAGCGCGTGGGTACGAGCGCGAGGTCGTCGCTGGGAAGTTGCGCGAGTTGTGGTTCGAGAATCGCCATCGATCCTGCGTCTTGGGCGTAGAAGACGTCGGCGGGGGATGCGTCGCCTTCTTCGCGGAGGGTTGCGGCGAGTTCGGAGGATGCGCCCCAGCGCACATCGAGCTCGATACCGGTGTCTTTGGTGAAGGCGGCGTAGAGGGGTTCGACGAGTTCTTGCTCGCGACCCGAGTAGATGACCAACGCGTCGTTGTTGCTGGAGCCGCCACAACTCGTGGCGATCAGCGCGGTCAGACAGGCGATGCCGACGAGGAGGTGGGTGCGTCGAAAAGGGTTGTGCGTCGGCAAGAGGGAAGCTCCAGTACGAGTGCGTCGGTAGTGAAGGGTTGCCTAATGCGGACCCAGCGACGGCACCTTAGGGCAGCCTAATATTCTTGTCAAGCGGCTAAACGTCGTCGTCACGGAGTCAGCCGCGATACCCTACCCGTAGCAATGGCGCTCTCCTTCGTCACCTCGGGCCAGTCACACGGCCCCGGCATCGTCGCAATACTGAGCGGGCTCCCCGCGGGGTTGCGCCCCGACCGCGAGCGCCTGCAACGCGATCTCGCTCGTCGTCAGGCTGGCTACGGGCGATCGCCACGCCAGTCGATCGAGAAAGACGAGGCGACGATCCTCGGTGGCATGCGACACGGTCGCACGATCGGCGGACCACTGAGCCTGATTATCAAAAACCGTGACCACGAGAATTGGGGTGCAGCCCAGAGCGCGTGGGCTGTCACCGATCAGGAGTTGGCCGAGGTCTCTACGCGCCGCACACGCACGGTCGTCGTGCCGCGGCCGGGCCACGCCGATCTCTCGGGTGTCTTGAAGTACGAGTTGCCTGACGTGCGCGATGTGCTCGAGCGCGCATCGGCACGCGAGACGGCGGCACGTGTCGCGATTGGTGCGCTCTGTAAGGATTTGCTCGACCAACTCGGCATTGTTGTGCACGGCCACGTCGTCCGTGTCGGGTCGGTCGAAGCGCCCCGCAATGGCGCCTTGACCGCGCAGGACTTCGCAGTTCTCAGCGATCGCCAAGTCGGCTGCATCGACGCTGCCACGGACGCCAAGATGGTGGCCGAGATTGAGCAGGCCAAGCAGGATCGCGACACGCTCGGCGGCATCATCGAGGTACGTGCCTTCGGCTGCCCGCCCGGGCTCGGATCGTATGCGTCCGAAGAGCTGCGGCTCGACGCGCGCCTCGCCGGCGCCATGATGGGGATCCAGGCCATGAAGGCCGTCGAGATCGGTGAGGGCTGGGCGAATGCTGCTCTACGCGGCAGCGCCGTGCATGACGAGTTGCACTACGACGATGGGTATCGGCGCGACACGAATCGCGCCGGTGGCCTCGAGGGTGGCATGACGAATGGCGAGCCAGTCGTGGTGCGTATCGCGATGAAGCCCCTGCCGACACTGATGAAGCCGCTCAAGACGGCGAGCCTCGATACGCACGAGCCTGCGGAGGCGCTCGTCGAGCGCTCTGACACGACCGCGATCTGGGCTGCTGCTGTCGTCGCCGAGGCGGTCGTCGCCTTCGAGCTTGCGCGTGCTGCGAAGGAGAAGTTTGGTGGCGACGCGATTGGCGACCTTGTCGCTGCGTATCAGCACTACCTGTCGCGGATTCCCTGGTCGCCGGCGGCGAAGTGAACGCGCGCCCCGACGTACTCGTCGGCTTCATGGGAGCCGGCAAGACGACCGTGGGTACCCAGCTGGCGGCGCTCAAGGGTTGCACGTTCGTCGACGTCGATCACGAAATAGAGCGTCGGACATCGCGCTCGATACCCGACCTGTTCAACGACGGCGAGGAGAAGTTTCGCGACATTGAGGAGCTGCTCGTCGCCGAACTCGTGCTGGGTGGCCAGTACGGCGTGATCGCGCTCGGTGGTGGCGCGCTGACGCGTCCTGGCTCGCGCAAGCTGCTGGCAGGCAAGGCGCGTGTGATCTGGCTCGACGCACCGGCCGAGGTGCTGTGGTCGCGCGTCGAGGCCGATGGTGGAGCGCAGAAACGACCACTCGCCATCAACCTGCATCGCTTCTCCGATCTGCACAATCAGCGTCAGGGCCTGTACGCGACAGCCGCTGATCTGATCGTTGATGCCGCAGCGCGACCCGAGGTCGCAGCTATCGCCTGTCGTGATTCTGGTGTGGTGCGCGAGGGCGCGCTCGGGCGAGTGCCCGAGCTCGTGGGTGATGCTCGCGTGTTTGTCATCGTCGATGCGCCGGTGGAGGGTCGCGTCCCCGAGTCGTATGGCCGCATCGTGCTGCCGGGTGGTGAGCAGGTCAAGACGATCGCCACTCTCGAGAGTCTCTGGCGCGCCTTCGCGGATAAGGAGCTCGAGCGTCGCGACGTGGTCGTTGGGATTGGTGGAGGTGCCGTGACGGATGTCGCTGGTTTTGCCGCCGCCACGTTCCGCCGCGGCTTGTCCTGGATATCGTGCCCAACCACGCTCGTCGGTCAGGTCGATGCCGGGATCGGTGGTAAGACAGGCATCGATGTTGCCGCCAAGAACGATGTGGGCGCATTTCATCCACCGCTCGCGGTGCTCAGTGATCCCGCTCTGCTCTCGACGTTGCCTCGACGGGAGTGGGCGTGCGGGTTCGTGGAGGCGCTCAAGTCGGGACTATTGGCGGGCGATCCGCTATGGGACATGGTGCGCCGCTGGCCCACGACACAGGGTTCGGACGACGAGCAGACGATGCTGATCCGCCGAGCGGCTGCGCTCAAAAACCGTGTCGTGGCCGCCGATCCACGGGAGGCTGGTGAGCGCGCGATGCTCAACCTTGGCCATACGATCGGGCATGGCGTGGAGTACGCCGGCGCTGGTCGTTATCTCCACGGTGAGGCAATCGCCATCGGTCTGGTCGCTGCGCTGCAGCTGTCGGTCGAGCACGCTGGTCTGGACGTCGCAGTCGCCGATCAGGTCGTTGACCTGCTGGCACGGCAGGGACTGCCAACGGTTGCCGAGGGCATCGCGGTCGACGCCGTGCTCGAGGCGATGCGGTCCGATAAGAAGCGCGAGGCGGGCCGTACGAAGTTCGTGCTGCTCGAGGCGCCGGGGCGGCCCGTCTGGGGCGTCGATCTCGACGATGCTGCCGTGGTCGCAGCTGTCGACTCGATCATTCGCTGAGGTCGGCTCAACGCTAGACTGCCCGTATGATCGCAGTCCTCAATGGCGTCAATCTGAATATGCTCGGGCAGCGCGACCCGGCGCAGTACGGGACGTTCACGCTTGGCGACCTCGAGAGTCGGGTGTACGCGTGGGCGCAGGAGCGCAGCTTTACCGCGCGTTGCTTCCAGACGAACCACGAGGGTGCGATGATCGATCACATCCACGAGTGTCGTGGCTGGGCGAAGGGCGTGATCATCAACCCTGGTGCATGGACGCACTACTCGTATGCGTTGCGCGATGCGCTCGAGATCGTGGACCTCCCGATCGTCGAGGTACATCTTTCGAACATCATGGAGCGCGAGGAGTGGCGTCGCCATTCGGTCATTGCGGACGTCGTGGATCACCGTATTAGCGGGCAGGGGCCGGAAGGATATGAGCAGGCGTTGACGTGGCTTCAGGAGGCGCTGGCAGGTGCCTGAACGCACGGATCGTATTGCTCGCGCTGTCGTCGCGCTCGACGGCGTGGACGCGCTCGTGATTACGAATCTGCTCAACGTGCGGTACCTGACGGGCTACACCGGCTCAAATGGCATCGTCGTGCTTTCGGCAGCGCGCGCCGTGTTGATTACGGACTTCCGCTACCAGGAAGCCGTCCAGCCGTTGCGCGCACTGCTCGATGTCGAGATCCTCGACCGGGACATCGCGGGTCTCACGTTCGAGCGGCTGGCCGATTTGGCACCGGGCTGTGTTCGTGTCGGCTTCGAGAGTTCGATGGCGTATGGCCTTGTCGAGCGTCTGCGTGGCCTTTGTCCCGCGGGAGTCGAACTGGTCGCCGTTGATGGGGTTGTGGAGCAATTGCGTCGCGTCAAGAGTGATACCGAGATCGCGGCGACGCGGCACGCCTGCGACATTCTCGAGGTCGTCTACGCGAACATCGCGCAGGGCCGGCTCGTCGGGCGCAGCGAAGTGGATGTTGCGTGGGAGATCGAGCGCACGATCCGTGAGGCGGGCTTTCCTGCGCTGTCCTTCGAGCCGATCGTGGCGACGGGTGCGAACGGAGCCCTGCCACACGCCGACCCCGGCGAGACAGTCATTCGGCTCGGTGATCTCGTCACAATCGACATCGGAGCGCAGGGGAGTAGTGGTTACACGTCGGATTGCACGCGCACGTTCGCTGCTGGTGGACCTCCCGATTCCGCCGCTGCGGAGGACTATGCGCTCGTGCTGTCGGCGCAGCTTGCTGGCCTCGGCGCCGTCCGTCCCGGTGCGATCGGCGGTGTCGTTGATGCCACGGCGCGCGAGGTGATCGATGCGGCTGGCTGCGGCACCCTGTTTGGCCACGGCCTCGGTCATGGCACCGGGCTCGACGTCCATGAGGCGCCAACGCTCCGCAAGGGGTCGGACGATGTGCTCGAGCCTGGCATGCTGGTGACGGTCGAGCCAGGCATTTATCGCCATGGCCAGTGGGGTATGCGCATCGAGGATCAGGTCGTCGTAACGGAGGCGGGGCACGAGGTTTTGACGGGTTTTACGAAAGAGTTGGTTGAGACGGCTGGTTGAGGTC
>JBCKBR010000012.1:0-38863 GCA_038911065.1 Gaiellales bacterium
CGACCCAAACCGAGCCGTCGCTGTATACCTCGCGCTTCCAGATCGGGACCGAGACCTTGAGTTGCTCGATCATCCACTGCGTGGCAGCCAGCGCAGACAGGCGATGCCGCGACGTCGAGACGATCACGACGCTGGCCTCGCCAGGGAGCACGATGCCGATGCGATGCACGATCTCCACGGCGAGCAGTGCGTGGTCCTCCGCGGCCTGCGTCGCAATCCGCTGCAGTTCTTCGATCGCCATCTCTTCGTAGGCCTCATACTCGAGGCGCACGACGGCCTTGTCGTTTGTCGCATTGCGGACGGTGCCGGTGAAGGCCGCTTGCGCGCCGGCAGCAACATCGTTAGCGCGCAGATGTGCGGCTGCGATGTCGATCGGCGCAGCGCTGATCAGCACCCCGATCCGTGGCATCGAGTCGGAGCCGCCGGAGACGGGCGGGATCAGCGCGACCTCATCGCCCTCCCCGATCGGCTGCGTGCGTGCGGCGTATTGGCGGTTGACGGCGTAGGCGATCCCGGGCGGCTCGTCGCCGAGCTCGAGCAGCGCCCAGACGTCGCCGGCAGTGGCATCGTCGGGCACGGAGAGGGTGCGTCGGCCAAAACCAGCGCGTTCGCGTAGACCGGCAAAGAGGCGGATCGTGATGGTGGGCACGAGGGCAGTCTACGGGTGTCCGGTCGTGCCTGTCCGGCTACGCTCTTTCGCTGTGAGCGAGAAGAACCACACGACGGAGTCCGGCATTCCTGTCCCGCCGGTCTGCGATGGTCCGGGCGCGGAACTAATCGGCGCTCCCGGCACCTATCCGTACACGCGTGGAATCCGCGCAGATGGCTATCGCTCGCGCGCCTGGACGATGCGGCAGTACGCGGGGTTTGCGAGCGCGGAGGAGACGAACGAGCGTTTCCAACTCTTGCTCGAACGCGGTCAGACGGGACTCTCGACGGCGTTCGATCTGCCGACGCAGCTCGGTCTCGATTCGGATGATCCGCGCAGCTTCGGCGAGGTGGGTCGAACCGGTGTCGCGATCGATTCTGTCGAGGACACAGAGCGACTCTTTGCTGGCATCCCACTCGGCGATGTCTCGACGTCGATGACGATCAATGCGCCCGCGTCGGTGCTGTTGCTGCTCTACGAACTGACGGGCGAGCGTCAAGGCGTGGCGCCCGAGCAACTCAGCGGCACGATCCAAAACGACATCCTCAAGGAGTACGCGGCACGCGGCAATTACATCTATCCGCCGCGGCCGTCGATGCGGCTGACGGTCGATACGATCCGCTACGCCCAGGCGCGCCTGCCGCGCTTCAACACGATTTCGATCTCGGGGTATCACATCCGCGAGGCCGGCTCGACGGCGGTCCAGGAGCTCGCCTTCACGCTTGCCAACGGCATCGCCTACGTGCAGGCCGCAGTCGATAGTGGCCTCGATGTGGATGCGTTCGCTCCACGCCTCTCCTTTTTCTTTAATGCCCACAACGATGTCTTTCAAGAGGTCGCGAAGTTTCGTGCGGCGCGGCGCATGTGGGCTCGCTTTATGCGCGAGCGCTTTGGCGCGAAGGACGAGCGCAGCCTCATGCTCCGCTTCCATGCGCAGACGGGCGGTTCGACGCTGACGGCACAGCAGCCCGAAGTCAATCTGGTTCGTGTCGCATTGCAGGCCTTCTCGGCGACGGCGGGTGGCGCTCAATCACTGCACACGAACGGCTTCGACGAGGCGCTGGCCTTGCCAACGGAGAACGCCGCGACGCTGGCACTGCGCACGCAGCAGGTGTTGCTGCACGAGTCGGGCATCGCTGCCACCGTCGATCCGTTTGGTGGCTCGTGGTACGTCGAGCAGCTGACGGACGAGCTCGAGTCGCGCGCGCAAGAACTGATCGACGAGATCGATCGCCAGGGTGGCAGCGTGATCGCTATCGAGCAGGGCTTTATCCAAGACCAGATCGAGGAATCCTCGTATCGCCTGCAGCTTCGTTTGGAGAGCGGTGAGGACATTGTCGTTGGCGTCAACAAGTACCGCAACGACGAAGAGCCTGTTGTGCCGATCCATCGGCTCGACCCAAACCTCGAGAAGCAGCAGGTCGAGCGTCTGCAGGCGCTGCGCGCTGCGCGCAATCAGCCTGTCGTTGAGACGGCGCTCGCCGCTGTCCGCGCAGCCGCCGAAACGACGGACCAGAACATGCTCGACCCGATGCGTGTTGCCCTCGCAGCCCATGCCACGGTTGGCGAGGTCTGCGGGGTGTTGCGCGACACCTGGGGCACACACGACCGCTAGTTTGCCCCTGACGGGGTATTCTTTTGCCGTTCCCGGTAGGAAGGCACTATTTCCGTGACTGATCGCCACGATCCCGGCACCACCGCACAGCGCATCGCCCATCTCGAGGATCTGCGCGTGCAATCGCAGCACATCGATCCGAAGGCCGAGGAGCGCCAGCGTGCCCGCGGCAAGGGCCTGGCGCGCGAGCGCATCGAGGCACTGTTCGATGCGGGGACGTTCCGCGAGATCGATCGCTTCGTGCAGCATCGCAACGCCGAGCTGGCGGATCGTCGCCCGTATGGCGATGGCGTGATCACGGGGCATGGCCTGATCCACGGGCGCCGGGTGTTCGCGTTCTCGCAGGACTTCACCGTTTTTGGTGGCTCGCTCGGCGAGGCCTTCGCCGAGAAGATCTGCAAGGTGATGGACTTGGCGCTGCGTTACGGCTGTCCCTTTATTGGCATCAACGATTCGGGTGGCGCGCGCATCCAAGAGGGCGTCGTCTCGCTTGGCGGTTATGCCGACATCTTCCAGCGCAACATCGACGCCTCGGGCGTGATCCCGCAGATCTCGCTGATCATGGGGCCCTGCGCGGGTGGTGCTGTCTACTCGCCGGCGATTACCGACTTCGTGCTGATGGTGCGCGGGACGTCACACATGTTCATCACGGGCCCTGATGTGGTGCGGGCCGTGACGGGCGAAGAGGTCTCGATGGAGGAGCTCGGCGGTGCGGATACGCACGCGGAGAAGAGTGGCGTCTGTCATCTCGTGGCCGAGGACGAAGCGGGCTGCATCGCCGATGCGCGTGCGCTGATCTCGTTCTTGCCGCAGAACAACGTCGACGCGCCGCCGTGGGCGCCGACGGACGATCCTGCGGATCGCCTCTGCAGCGAGCTCGACACGGTGATTCCCGATAATGCGAACAAGCCGTATGACATGAATACGGTGATCCGTTCGATTGTCGACGACGGTGCCTTCTTCGAGATCCAGCCGACGTACGCGCGCAACATTGTGACGGGCTTCGCACGCCTCAACGGGCACTCGATTGGCATCGTTGGGAATCAGCCCGGACAACTCGCGGGCGTGCTCGACATCGCGTCGAGCGAGAAGGCCGCACGCTTCGTTCGCACGTGCGATGCCTTTGGCATCCCAATCCTCACGCTCGTCGATGTGCCGGGCTTCTTGCCGGGGACGGAGCAGGAGTGGGGCGGCATCATCCGGCATGGCGCCAAGCTGTTGTACGCCTATGGCGAGGCGACGGTGCCGAAGCTGACGCTGATCACGCGCAAGGCGTATGGCGGAGCGTACGACGTGATGGGATCGAAGCACCTGCGCGCCGACGTTAACCTGGCGTGGCCGACGGCGGAGGTCGCGGTGATGGGCCCCGAGGGCGCCGTCAACGTGGTCTATCGCAAGGAGCTGGCCGAGGCCTCCGATCCGGAGGCGCGTCGAACCGAGCTGATCAATGACTATCGCGCACGCTTTGCGAATCCGTATACGGCGGCGGAGCGTGGCTTCATTGACGATGTGATTACGCCGCGCGAGTCGCGCCATGCGCTGATTGACGCGCTCGAAGCAGCATTGACGAAACGGGTTGAGCGTCCGAAGCGCAAGCACGGGAACATCCCGCTGTGAGCGAGCAGGAGCGGGACGAGACTGCAGCGAGGGAGCAGCGGGCAATCGCAGCCGCGCTGCGCATTGTCGAGCAGGATGGGCCGCTGGCCGGCCACCCCGCCTACGCGAGTGCTTGGCGCCGCACGGCGTCGCGCGAGCAGCTCGACAATGGGGTCGACGCCCGATGACGCCGCCCTTCGAGCGCGTGCTGGTCGCAAACCGCGGCGAGATTGCGATCCGCGTTTTCCGCGCTCTTCGCGAGCTGGGCGTTGTCGCAATCGCTGTCTACTCCGAGGCAGATGCGGGGGCGCCGCACGTGCGCTACGCCGACGAGGCGGTGCTGTTGGGCGCCGCCGCACCGAGCGAGAGTTACCTCAATATCGAGAAACTGATTGACGCTGCCAAGCGCACGGGTGCCCAGGCGATCCATCCGGGCTACGGTTTTCTTGCCGAGAGCGCGCCGTTCGCTAGCGCTGTTGAGGAGGCTGGACTGGTCTGGATTGGGCCGCCGCCGAGCGCGATCGACGCGATGGGATCGAAGATCAACTCGCGCGTGCTGATGGCCGCAGCGGGTGTGCCGATCGTGCCGGGCACGATGGAAGAAATCACGGACGCGGCGCGCGTGATCGAGCTCGGTGACGAGTTCGGCTGGCCGATCGCGCTGAAGGCCTCCGCTGGTGGTGGCGGACGCGGCCTCAAGGTTGTGCAGGAGGCCAGCGAGGCGGAGCGTATGCTGGAGGCAGCCAAGCGGGAGGGCGAAGCGTGGTTCGGCAATGGTGCGGTCTACGTCGAGAAGTACTTGGAGGACCCGCGGCACGTCGAGATCCAGGTGCTGGCCGACACGCACGGCACGACAATCCATCTGGGCGAGCGCGATTGTACGCTGCAGCGCCGGCATCAGAAGATCGTCGAGGAGGCGCCGTCGCCGGCAGTCAACGAGGATCTGCGGGCGCGCATGGGCGCGATGGCGGTGGCGGCGGCTGAGGCCGTCGGCTATGTCAGTGCGGGCACCGTCGAGTGTCTGCTCGACCGCCACGGAGACTTCTACTTTTTGGAAATGAACACGCGCGTGCAGGTCGAGCATCCCGTGACGGAGTTGGTGACGGGCGTCGACATCGTGCGCGAGCAGATTCTCGTCGCTGCGGGCCATCCGTTGGGGTATGCGCAGAGCGACATTGTGATGCGGGGCCACGCGATCGAGTGTCGCGTCAATGCCGAGGATCCGGGCAATAACTTCACCCCCTCGCCGGGTAAACTGCTGCGGCACCGCCCGCCGAGCGGGCCAGGTATCCGCGTCGACTCGGGTGTCGAGGAGGGCGGCGAGATCAACGATCGCTACGACCCAATGGTCGCCAAACTCTTGGTCTGGGACACGAGCCGCGAACGCGCGATCGCCCGCATGCGCCGCGCGCTCGACGAGTACGAAATCGTTGGTCCGAAGACGCTCTTGCCGATGCATCGCATCATCATGCGCTCTCCCGAGTTTGCGGCGGGCGAGACCTGCGCCGGACTTGTTGAGGGCGCGTGGGCCGACGCGTGTGCGGCACTCGTGGACGAAGGTACGGCAGTGCCGCCAGCGGCGGTAGGCGGAGGGATGACGATTCCGCGCCACGTCCCTGTCGAGGTCGATGGGCGCCGCTACGACGTGGTTCTGCGACTCCCTGCTGCGGCGGGTGCCGACGAGGCGAAAGAGCGCATCCGTGCACGTGCCAGTGGTGGTGCAGGCGGCGCTGCTGAGGGCTCGATTGTGTCGCCGATGCAGGGCACCGTGCTCGCACTCGAGGTTAAGGAGGGTGACACGGTCGAGGCCGGTGGGATCGTCGCGGTCGTCGAGGCGATGAAGATGGAAAACGAGGTCGTGTCGCGCCACGCGGGTGTGGTCGCGCGCGTGCTCGTGCAGCCCGGGCAGTCGGTCCAGGCGGGCCAGCCACTGCTCGAGCTCGCCGCCGAGTAAGCCGCGCGTTAACGCGGCGTGGCGTGTCTGGCGTATAGTCCCGAACAATGAGTGACAACGAATCGACTGTCTGGAGCGACGAGCCCGTCTATGTGCGGGACGCTGTCTTCGAGCCGATCGACATGCCGACCGCCGTTGCCGAGGTTGCTCGGCGTATTCGCCAGGCGATCGTATTGGGCGTCTTGCGCGATGGTGATCGTCTGCCGGCCGAGACCGAATTAGCGAGGCGCATTGGTGTGGGTGTGATGACGGTTCGCGCTGCGCTCTCCGAGTTGCGCGCCGATGGTCTACTCGAAACGCATCGCGGTCGCCTGGGTGGTTCGTTCATCGTGTCGAGCGACAAGGCGTTTCTATCGGGCTCTTCGCCGATGAATCCCGAGGTCTTCCAGAACAAGGCCGAGGTGCTCGGTGGGCTCGAGGCGCATGCCACGTTGCTCGCCACTGCACTGATTACCGAGGAAGAGTTGGCAATCCTGGGCGATCTTGTTGACGAGATCGCGGCTTCGCTGACGAGCAGTGAACTTGGCATTCTCAATAACCGCTTCCACCTGACGATTGCAGCCGCCTCGGGCAATCGCCTCTTGGTCTCGGAGATTAGCCAGCGTCGCGCTGAGCTCTATGCCGACGCGTTCGCGCTCGCAGCGATCCAATTGCCGCTGCTGCCCGCCAACGACGCGCATCCAGGCATCGTCGAGGCGATGGCTGCACGCGATGGCGCGCTCGCTTCGGCGCGTATGTGGAAGCACCACACGTCGACCATGTCCGGCGTCCTCGCAGCCCGCGCGTAGCTCGATTTCGCGATGGGGGCGGACGCCACATCCGCGGGGTTGTGGCGTCCGCCCCCCAGACGCCATAACGGTTGCATTGGTGGTGTCTTGGGGGCGGACGCCACAACCCCGCGGATGTGGCGTCCGCCCCCATCACGAAACCCGTAGGGCAGTCCGGCTATCGTGCCGGAGATGCCTACGCTGCCCAGTGATTATCCGCCGCCGTACGATCCAGCCACCGCTGTCGACGTACCGAGCGCGCCCGACGATCTCCGTATCCCCACCGGTGTCTGCATTGTTGGTGGTGGTTCGGCCGGGCTCGCCTGCGCCATCAAGCTCGGCCAGTTGTTGGCCGACGATCCGGAGACGCTCGAGCGACTCGGCGAGGTGCCGATCGTTGTTATCGAAAAGGGCAAAGCAGTTGGGAGCCATTCGCTGAGCGGTGCGATGGTCAATATGCAGCCGCTGCGTGATTTGTTTCCGGATCTGGCGGACGAAGATTTTCCGACCTTCGGTGCTGTCGATAAGGAATCCGTGCACTTCATCACGAGCAGGCGCCGTCAGATCAAGCTACCGACACCGCCGGAGTTCAAAAATCACGGCAACCACGCACTCTCGCTCTCCAAACTCAACAGATGGCTCGCGGAGCGTGCCGAAGAACTCGGCGCCTACGTGCTGCCCGAGACCGACGCGCAGACACTGCTCGTTGAGGACGGCGCGGTGCGCGGTATTCGCACGGGCGCAAAAGGGCTCGATCGGGATGGTGTCGCAAAGTCGGGTGCAGCCCCGCCGACCGAGGTGCTGGCGCAGGTGACAGTGCTCGCCGAGGGTGCGCAAGGCAAACTCCGCGAGGCCGCGCTGACCCACTTCGGTGTCGCGAGCCCGTACCCGCAGATCTACGCGCTCGGTGTGAAGGAGTTGTGGAAGGTCGAAAAACCCCTCGATCGCATCATCCACACGCTCGGCTGGCCGTTGCGTGGAGCGGCGCGCTATCGCGAGTTCGGCGGTTCGTGGATTTACCCGATGGGACCCGAGCATGTCTCGATCGGTCTTGTCGTCGGGCTCGATAGTGCCGACTCGACGCTGAGCGTCCACGACCTCTTGCAAGAACTCAAGACGCATCCACTCGTCAAGAAGATCCTGGCCGGGGGCGAGCGCGTCGAGTGGGGCGCGAAGATTATTCCCGAAGGCGGCTACTACGCCATTCCCGACCAGCTCGACCTGCCCGGCGCCCTGCTTGTCGGCGACACGGCGGGCTTCGTCAATGTGCCGCGTCTCAAGGGCGTTCACTATGCGATTCGCTCGGGCATGCTCGCGGCGCAGGCGATCCACGCGGCGCTCAAGGCGGGGCACGATGTCACGGCTGCAGGTGCGCTCGCGGGGTATGACAGCGCGGTGCGAAATGGCGAGATCGGCCGCGACCTCTATCAGGTCCGCAACATGCGCCAGCAGTTCCAGAAAGGGCTCGTGATCGGCGGCTCGATCGTGCCGATGATGACGCTCACAAAGGGTCGGTTTCCCGGCGGTACCAGCGCCTTTGAGGCCGACGCGGCGCACCCCGTCGAGAATCTCAACAGTCGCTACAGCGAGCGCGATGGCACGTACACCTTTGACAAGCTCTCGAGCGTGTTCTTGTCGGGCAATAAGACGCGTGACGACCAGCCGAACCATCTCCGCATCCACCAGCCGCGCGTACCGAAGGAACTTGCCGAAGCGTGGGTCAACATGTGCCCTGCGCAGGTCTACGAGATTGTCGAAGGATCCGAGTCGCGTGATGGCCTCGTGCGTGTGCACATGGACCCATCGAATTGCGTGCAGTGTGGTGCCATCACCGCCAAGGGCGGTCGCTTTACTCCCCCCGAGGGTGGCAGCGGCCCCGAATACCAGCAGATGTGAGGACGGAGACGCTATGGACCTCTACGAGCACCAAGGCAAGGAGCTGTTCGCAGCAGCGGGTGTTGCTGTTGCCAATGGCCGCGTGGCTTTTACGGTCGAGGAGGCACGTGCTGCTGCGACCGAACTGGGTGGCACGGTCGTCGTCAAGAGCCAAGTCCTGACGGGTGGGCGCGGCAAGGCGGGTGGCGTCAAGGTTGTCAAGGATCCTGCGGCGGCTGCTGAGGCGGCAGAGGCAATCCTGGGGCTGGACATCAATGGGCATGTCACGCGCCGGCTCTACATCGAGCAGGGTATTGCGATCGCGAAGGAATACTATTTTTCGGTCACATTCGACCGCTCGGCCAAGATGCCACTGCTGATGCTGACCACGATGGGCGGCATGGATGTCGAGGACGTCGCGAAGAATCATCCTGCGATGCTGGCGCGGCTCCACGTCGATCCCGCTCTCGGGTATCGGGGATTTCATGGTCAGCAGTTGATGAGCAGGGCGGGCATTCCCGTTGAGGAACGTAAGGCGCTCGCGCCGATCATGGCGCAGCTCTACGGCGTCTTTGCTGATGACGACGCGATGCTGGTGGAGGTCAATCCGCTGGTGCTCCTCGAGGACGGCAGCTTTCTCGCTGCCGACGCGAAGGTGACGATCGACGATAACGCGCTGTATCGCCATCCGACGGTCGAGGCGATGCGCGATCTCAGCGCCGTCGATACGCAGGAGCAGGCTGCGCGCGAGGCAGATCTCGTCTACGTCAAGCTCGATGGCGATGTTGGCATTCTCGGTAATGGTGCTGGACTCGTGATGAGCACGGTCGATGTTGTTGCGCAGGCTGGCGGTCGTCCCGCCAACTTCCTCGACGTCGGTGGTGGCGCGAGCGCCGAGAAGATCGCGACGGCACTCGAGATTGTTCTCTCGGATGACAAGGTCAAGTCGGTGTTGTTCAATATCTTCGGTGGCATTACGCGTTGCGACGAGGTTGCGAAGGGGTTGCTCGAGGCGCTCGAGACGACTGATGTGCGCGCACCGATCGTGGTGCGTCTCGACGGTACGAACGACGTTGAGGGTCGGCGCCTGTTGAACGAGGCGCAGCGACCAGAGATCACCGTCGAGAATACGATGCTGGAGGCCGCCGCCACGGCGGTTCGTCTGGCCGGAGAGGCTGGCTGAGATGGCTGTCATCGCTACGAAGGACACGCGGCTCGTTGTGCAAGGCATTACGGGGCGCGAGGGCACGTTCCATGCGCTCCGTAATCGTGACTACGGCACCAATGTCGTCGCGGGCGTCACGCCTGGTCGGGCAGGGCAGGACGTCGAGGGCATCCCTGTCTTCGATTCTGTTGCTGACGCAGTCGACAAGACGGGCGCGAATACGTCGCTGGTGATCGTCCCTCCGCGCTTTGCCGCTGAGGCGATCCTCGAGGCGGCGGCTGCGGGCATCGAGCAGATCGTCTGTATCACCGAAGGCATTCCCGCGCACGACATGCTCGAGGTCTACCACTACGTGCGGCCGCGGGGCATCCGCTTGCTCGGCCCAAACTGTCCGGGCGCGCTCTCCCCAGGCATTGCCAACATCGGCATCATTCCGGCGCAGGTCTTCAAGCCGGGCCCCGTCGGTCTCGTCTCGCGCTCCGGCACGTTGACGTACCAGATCGGTGGCGAGCTAGCCGCTATGGGTCTCGGTAATTCGACGATCATCGGGATTGGCGGCGATCCGGTCGTCGGCACGTCGTTCATTGATGCACTCGATCTCTTCCAGGCCGATCCGGAGACGGAATTTATTGTGATGGTCGGCGAGATCGGTGGCAACGATGAGGAGCAGGCGGCCGCTGTCATTGCCGAGCGCATCACGAAGCCGGTCGTGGCATATATCGCTGGTTTCGAGGCGCCAGTCGGCAAGACGATGGGGCATGCGGGCGCGATCATTTCGGGCACATCGGGCACGGCCTTGGCGAAGAAGGAGGCGCTGGAGGCGAAGGGTGTGCAGGTCGGAATAAACCCGACGGAGGCTGCGCGCTTCGTGTTCGAGCGTATCGGAAAGGGCTAGGACCCGTCGTCGCACACGTAGGGCAGGCTTCGTAGACTGCGGGCATGGCCACTATCTCCTTCGCGCGCGGCGTTCCGTCCGCAGATCTTCTTCCCGTCGACGAGCTCGCGGCTGCGATCCAACGCGCGCTGGAAAAGGATGCTGCGGGCATGTTGCTGTACGGCGATCCGATGGGGTACCTGCCGCTGCGCTCGTGGGTTGGTGACCGTTACGGGTTCGACCCGGCGGGTGTCTTCGTCACGAATGGCTCGTTGCAGGGCTTTGCGCTGCTGGCCGAGATGTTGTTTTCTGGTTCGGGTGGCCGTGCTGCCGTAGAGGCTCCGACGTACGATCGTACGATCCTGACGATGAAGCGCTTTGGTGCGACCGTCGATCCGTACACGCTGACCGCAGACGGCATCGATGTTGATGCGCTTGAGCAGGCGATTGCCGATGGTAAGACGCCCGGCATGGTGTACATCATTCCGAATTTCCAAAACCCGGCGGGCAACGTGACGACGCGCGCGGTCCGCGAGCGTCTGGTGGCGCTTGCTGCCGAGCATGGTTTCTGGATTTTTGAGGATGATCCGTATGGTGACCTGCGCTTTTCGGGTGTTGACGAGCCGCGCATGCTCGATCTCGATGGGGCCGGCCGTGTGATCTACTCCACGTCATTTACGAAGACGATCGCGCCAGGCGTGCGCGCTGGCGCGCTGCTTTTGCCGGAGGAGTTGCGCAAGGGCATGGCGTATATCGCGAACCAGACCTACATCGGCGCGGTGCACTTCGCGCACGGCGCGGTGGCGGAGTACTGCGCCAACGGCGATTTTGATCGTGGGTTGGAGCGCTTGCGCCCACTGCTCGAGCAGCGTAAGGATGCCCTTGTGGCGGCGCTCGATACGCACCTTGGCGATCGCTTCCAGTATCGCGCGCCTGAGGGCGGCTACTTCCTTTGGGGCAAGTTGGTGGGCGTCGACTGCGATGCGCTGTTGCCGCTAGCCGTTGAAGCGGGTGTGCCGTTCGTCAAGGGCAGCGATTTCTATCCGGATGGGCGCGGTAAGGACGAGCTCCGGCTCGCCTTTTCTGCGGTCAAGCCGGAGGAGATGGACGAGGGCATCGCGCGTCTCGCCGCGCTGCTCTAAGACCGGTGATGGTGTTCGGCCCGTGCGTCGCGTTAGCGGCGGCGGCGGCCGATCATCAAGGCGCCGACGATGCCGAGGACGAGGCCGAGCCCTGCGCAGGCGATCATCACCCAGATCACTGCTGTTGTCGTCGAGAATGCGACGAACGAGACTTGGACTTGGGCTGTATTGAGTAGGGAGAATGCCAGCAGGTAGACGAGTACAATCGCGAAGATTACGAGCAGGATGTAGGGTCGTCGCCCACTTTTCTTTTTTGGTTCAGTGCTCATGCCAGAGACCGTAGGGCATTACCGCACGTGGTGCGTGGCTCATGTCTTTGCTGCTCGCGATTAGGCTTGCGCCACGAGCGGCTCAGCCACCGGACGTTCGATCAGCCGGGCCTGTGGTGGCGGCACGAGGCCTTCGCGCTGTGCAAGACGGAATGTTGCGCAGGGTTCCTTGCGAGGGAGCGCGCACAGATCATGGACGTGGAAATAACACTGATTGCATGCACGTGCAGACACTAACGACGACTCCTCCGGCTACTACACGGTTGCTCGGGAAGGCTTTCTCCGGCTCCAACGACAGGTTACGAACTGGAGTGCGATTCGGCAACCCTGTTCGTTACATTATCCCCGCAATCTGCGGACTTTATTGCTGGTTAGCGGCCGCCGCAGCGATCGCGTTGAGTGCATCGGTAAACCGCTCGACACCGACGACCTCTACGCCTGGCGGTGCGGCCGCGCGGGCCTCTGCCTCAGCTGCTTTAGGGACGAGGAAGAGGTCGGCGTCGGCGCGGGCAGCGCCAATCGCCTTCTGGGCGGTGCCACCGACCTCGCCCACGATGCCCGTCATCGTTAGTGTCCCGGTGGCGGCGACCTTGAGGCCGTGCAGGTCGGTGTAATTCTTGCCGGCGCTATAGATCTGTAGGGCGAATGAGAGACCGGCGGATGGCCCACCAACGCCCTTTACGGAGAAGCGCACCGTACGGGGCGTGTCGATCTGGTTTGCTTGCGCTGGGACGATGCCGAGTAGGACGGTGCCGTTGGGTCCCGCCATTGTCGTTGTCGTAATCGTTGTGCTGGTGCCGGAGCGCTTGATGGTGGCGGTCACTGGCTGTTTTGCGCCGATGGCGCGAATCGCGTCGCGTAGCGTCTGGGTTGTGGTGATCGGTGTTGAGCCGATGGCGGTGATGATGTCGCCGATCCGTAGGCCAGCTTGTGCGGCGGGTGCGCGCGGATCGATCCCGACGATCCGGACACCGAGTGGCTTGACGGTGACGTCGTAGCCGAGTCCGCGCAGGGCAACGACGGTCGCATTGTCTTGGGATGAGTTCATCGCGACGGTATCGAGGCGCGCGCGATCGTCCTCGGATTCCCCGGGGGCCAAGATTGCGTGTTCTGGAACGAGTTCGCCACCGCCACCGACTCCAAACCAACTTTCGAACACCGTGGCGTGGCGAACACCGACGGTGCTGAAATACACCGCGCCAGCACCCTTGGGGGGTGGTTGCTGGCCCTCCAGTGTGACGACGGGTAGCGTGGCTTGGGCGGCGCGGGGCTCGAATGCGAAGTCGCTGGTTTGTGCTTGTAGTGACCAGACCAGTGTGCCGCCGAAGATGATGGTCGTAGCGATCGCGAGGGCGAGGACGATCTTGAGTCTGCGAGCCGTGTTCTGGCTTGGGGTTGGCATGGTGGAGTCGGGCATGACGAGTGTCTTTCGCCGAGGGCGGAGCAACGGCACGTGTGGCGCATGATACGGCGCTTGTGAGGATTTCGTGATGGGGGCATGACTGGACAAAGGGGTCAGACCCCTTTGTCCAGTTAAGTTAGGACTGCAGCGGACGCGCCGCTTGTGCGCACAGACTGGACAAAGGGGTCTGACCCCTTTGTCCAGTCATGACCCCATCACGAAATCGCAGGCTCATAGGCGTAACCTCTAGGCTTCGTCGTATGCATCAGCCGACCGACGCTCTCACGTCCCCCCGCTTCACAGGACCCCGCACGTTTGCGCGGCTGCCGTACATCCCGGAGATTGATGGCGCGGATGTCGCCGTGTTTGGCATGCCCTGGGACGGCGGCACGTCGTTTCGTTCGGGTGCGCGGTTTGGGCCCGAGGCGATTCGCTCGGCGTCAGCGCTCCTGCGTCCGTACAACCCTGCGCTTGATGTGATGGTGTTCGGCGCGTTGTCGGCGGTTGATGCAGGCGATGCCCCAACCGTGCCGGGCTATATCGAGCACACCTTGTCGCGTATCCAGGAGTTCGTCGCGCAGATCATTGAGCGGGGTGCGATTCCGCTTGGTATGGGCGGAGACCACTCGGTCGCGTTGGCTGAGATGCGCGCGCTGCATGCCAAGCACGGCCCGCTCGCCCTCGTGCAACTCGATGCGCATCACGATCTTTGGGATCAGTACAACGGTATGCCGTATAACCACGGCACGATCATGCGGCGCGCGGTCGAGGAGGGCCTGATCGATCCGAGCAAGTCGTTCCAGGGGGGCCAGCGTGGCTCGATGTACGGTCCGGAGGACGAGCAGATGGCGGAGGACCTTGGCATCCTCTTGGTGCCGTGGCGCAAGTTGCGTCATTGGACGCCGGAGCAGTTCGCCGATGAGGTCCGGCAGCGTGCGGGCGATGCGCCGATGTTTCTCTCGTTCGATATCGACTTTATCGATCCCGGTCTTGCTCCGGGTACGGGCACGCCCGAGGTTGGTGGACCGCGTGGTGACGAGGCGCTCGATCTTGTGCGAGCGCTGCGCGGCCGCAACATTGTCGGTGCCGATTTTGTTGAGGTCGCGCCGCAGTACGACAGTCCGGGTCAGCCCACCGCATTGATGGCGGCGAACATGATCTTCGAGGTGATGTCGCTGATTGCGCTCGACCGTCAGCAGCGCTGACTGCACAAAAGGACCCGGGTCCTTTTGTGCATAATCGATTACGGCACCGGGTTGTTGATGCGCGTAGCCTCCGCGATCAGCGCGTCGATCTGTGCGTCCTCAACGGTGTAGCCGGCTTGGCGCGCCGTGTTCGCAAGGATGCGATAGCCGAGGGGGGTCAGCACGCTCTCGGGGTGGAACTGCATGCCCTCGATTGGCAAGCTGCGGTGGCGTAGACCCATCACGAGGCCACCCTCGAGGCGGGCGGAGACGAGCAGTTCGCTCTCGGCTGCAGGTTCGGCGGCGGCGAGCGCGTGGTACCGCCCAGCGTCGAATGGCGAGGGGAGGCCCGCCAGGAGGCCGAGTCCGTCGTGTGCAATCTGGGAGGCGCGACCATGCATCGCATTGACGTTTGGAGCGACCGCGACGCCGAAAGCGACGGCGATGCACTGGTGGCCAAGACAGATGCCGAGCACGGGGATGTCTCGACCAAACGTGCGTATTGCAGCCGTCGAGATGCCGGCCTCGTCGGGGCCTTGCGGGCCGGGCGAGACGATTAGTGCGGTTGGGTTGAGGGCAGCGATCTCGTCGAGGCGTGTGCTGTGCGATGGCACGACGCGCGCGGGTACGCCGAGCTCGGCGAGTCGATGCTGGATGTTGAAGACGAACGAATCGCGGTTGTCGAGGACGACGATCATGGCAGTGCCCGCCAGACGGACTGGAGATCATCGAAGAGTGGGTCGCGTGCGAGTACGCATTCCTCGACGGAGTTGATTGGGATTACTCCGCGCCCGGCTGTCAGCACGGCAGCACCACGCGCCGCGTAGAGATCGTCGAGCGTGACGAGTGCTTCGGTGGCGTCTGTCTGATCGATCGCCCAACTACGCGTGACGCTCGCCAAGATGCCTTGCAGTTGCGGCACGACGAGTGCGCCATCTGCTCGCAGCACGATGATGCTCGCGCGTGTTGTCTCGCCGACGATGTCATCGCGCGAGACGAGTAGTGCTTCTTCGCCCCCAAATTCGGCCTCCACGGCTTCGACCCAGCTGCGATCCGCGATCTTGATGCGACGGATCTCGAGTGACGGGTCGTATGTCCGGTGGATGGGCAGGTCGACGGGCGTGGTGGCGCGCAGTGGGCGTGTCGAGACGACGAGGCCATCATCCGAGATGTCAATGCGCATTGTGAAGGGTTGTCCGACTCGGGTCTCGAGTTCGTCGAGCAGGCGGTCGAAGGCGGCGACTTGTTCTGTCGATCCGCCCGATGCTGCGAGTCGTGCGAGGTGACGTTCGCGCAGACGGATGCGGCCATCCTCGACGAGTGCAGTTTCGAAGACGGGGATCATGTTTCCCACCCTGCAAGCGTTGCGTTCGTGGCTCGCAAGAATGGTTGTGCTTTGACGAGCGCCTCTTCGGCTTCTTCGCTGGGGTCGGAGAGCAGGGTGATGGCCCCTCCCGCGCCGTAGCGCGCCTCGCCGTTGGAGACGGTTGCCGTGCGGATCGCGATGCTTGCCGTCAGTGCGTTTCGCGCTGGTTCGTAGGCGAAGACGCTGCCACAGTAGAAGCCGCGTGCATCGGCTTCGAGGCGGTCGATCAGCTCCATTGCGCGCCGTTTGGGCGCACCGGTAATCGAGCCGCCGGGGAAGCACGAGACGAGCACGTCGGGGAGTCGCACGTCATCGCGGACGCGGGCTTCGATTGTACTGACGAGGTGCATCACGTGCTTGGTGCGTTCGAGTTCGCAGAGCGCCACGACCTGCACGGAACCGGGCTCTGCTGTCGCTGTCAGGTCGTTGCGGAGGAGATCGACGATCATCATATTTTCGGCGCGATCTTTTGCCGATGCGACGAGTTCGGTGGCGAGCGCATCATCCTCGGCGGGCGTCTGTCCGCGGCGTCGGGTGCCCTTGATTGGTCGCGTTTCGGCGCGGCCATCGTTGATGTGGAGAAAAACTTCGGGCGAGATTGATGCGAGTTCGTAACCGTCGCTCGCAAGGTAGGCAGCATGGTCGCTGGGTGCGACGGCGACGAGCCGTTCGAAGAGGTCCCAGCCGCCGGTGCTCCACGGCGTGCGTAGGAGTTGGGTGAGGTTTACTTCGAAGACTTCGCCGCTGCTGATCAGGTGTTGTACTGCGCGCGCCTGCTCGGCGAAGTCGGTGCGCGTCAGGCCAGTCGTGGCGGTGCGTGGCTCGATCGTGCTGTTGGTAGCTGTGGTGTCGTCTGCGTGGATGGCAGCGTTGAGCAGTGTGTGTGCCGGACCGTCGGGTCCGATCAGCTCCCAGCTGTCTGTGCGCGTATCGTGGACGGCGTAGGTGCGGTGATAGTGGGCGAGTACGGCTGGGTCGACTGGTGTGTGGCGCGAGGTGATGCCGAGCAGGTCGAGTCCGGCGTCGTAGGCGATCGCGCCGATCCAGACGCCTTCGCCGCGTGCGGCGTGTACGAGTCGTGGTGGGATTGCCGGCAATCCGGCCCCCGTCGTGCTGATGATCGTCTCGTCGGGCTGGATGGCGAGCAGCGAGCGCGTGCCGTAGCGCGTCGCGTGCGCGCTGAGCAGCAGCGTCGGGGTGTGCCCGTTCGTTTTTAGTTGGCGGGCGGCAGAGAGCGGATTCGCCATGCGGCGGAGGGTATCGGACTTGCGGCTTGGGGTTTGGGCCGCAGCGTCGGTCTAGGCGGGTGGCATTGGGCCGACGTACTCGACTTGAGGGCGGATCAGGCGCGGATAACTGATCTGCTCGAGCATGTGTGCGGTCCAGCCAGCTGTGCGGCTGACGGCGAAGGTCGGCGTGTAGAGGCCCGGATCGAGTTCGATCGTTTCGAGGACTGCGGCCGCGTAGTACTCCACGTTGGTGTAAAGACGACGGCCAGGCTTGTACTCGTCGAGCAGGCGCAGCGCGGTCTGCTCGACGTGGCGAGCGAGCGCGAGACGTTCGTTGTCGGAGCCGAGCCGTTCGGCGACTTCACCGAGGGCGCGGGCGCGCGGGTCGTAGGTTTTGTAGACGCGGTGCCCGAAGCCCATCAGGCGCTCGTCGGATTCGATCTTGGCGCGCAGCCATGGCTCAGCGTTGTCCATTGTGCCGATTTCGTCGATCATCGACGAGACGTGGCTGGGTGCGCCGCCGTGTAGCTTGCCTTTGAGGGCGCCGATCGCGCCGACGATGCCGGAGCCGATGTCGGAGTCGGTGGAGACGATCACGCGGCCGGTGAAGGTCGAGGCGTTCATGCCGTGCTCGGCGGTCAGGATGAAGTACGCATCGAGCGCTCCGACTTGGGCTTCGGTCGGCTCGGCTCCGGTCATCATGCGCAGGTAGGCGCGAGCGATCGTGTCGCCCGGCTTGATCTCACCGGGTTCGACGCCGGCGCGGCGGGCGCCGAGCAGCGCGACGGAGCCGGCGATTGCGCCGAGCGCAGCTTGCGCGTCGGCGAGCGTACCGCCTTCGTCCATCTTGCGGGTCATGCCCCAGGCGCTCATGGCGGAGCGCACGGCGTCCATCGGAATCGCGGTCGGCTCAAGCATTGCCAGCGTGGCGGGCTCGCTGGAGACGTGGAGCATGTTGGCGAAGACAACCTCGCGTAGCTCGTTTGTCTCGGTTGCGTTCGGCAGGCGACCGGTCCAGAGCAGGTAGGCGACTTCGTCGAAACAGTTCTCGCGCACGAGCACTTCGGCGTCGTGTCCGCGGTAGATCAGTTGGCCGTTTTCACCGTCGACGAGACAGATTTCGCTGGGCCCAATCGAGATGCCTTCTAGGCCGTTGCCCGCTTGCATGCGGGGATTACTTGCACTCGCCATAATGTTCGCTCCTTAAGCGCCTGCATCCTAGCCGTACTTTGTCGAAACTGCGGCTGCTATTGGCATCGCTTTGGTGTGCGTCGTACGGTCCACGGTTGCTGCGTCGTTGAGTTGAGATTTCGTGTTGGGGTGATGACTCGATTTCGTGACGGGGGGCGGACGCCACAACCCCGCGGATGTGAGGTCCGCCCCCTGAACCGTCTGTCGAGCGTGGTTGTGTGTGTGGGGGCGGACCTCACATCCGCGGGGTTGTGGCGTCCGCCCCCCACCACGAAACCGAGTCACGACTGCACAAAAGGACCCGGGTCCTTTTGCGCACCGTTACGCGGACGTCGCGGCTTGCAGGGTGCGGTACAAGCGGTACGTGCCGAGCACGACGAGTGGCACCGTCAGCGCATTCGCGATCAGGCCCAGTACAGCGCCAGCAATCGCTTGGGTCGCACTGCCCGGTACGGCTAGCACCAGGGAGGAGAAGAAAAGCGCGATCACGAGCGCGAACAGCAAGAAGATCAGGATCACGGCCAGTACGCTCCAGTAACGACCACGCGTCAACACGGCCGAGCGTCGCAGTGCCGGCGCCATCCGCGCATCGCCTGTCACAACTGCGACAGTCGCGAGCGCCAGCCGCACGCCATTGAGGATCGCCGAGCCGAGCAGCGTGCCTAAGCCGATCGTTAGTAGGAGTTGGGAGCCCCCGAGCCAGCCCGCAATGATTAGCACGCCAGGCAACGCCACGATCACCAGCAAGACCAACAGTTGCGTGATGACGTACGTCGGCAGCAGCGAAAACGCCTCGCCCAGCTCGTGCCGCAGTGGCGCCGACTGGTCGGCCTCCGTAGCGATAGCTGTACGGATGATTACGATCGCGGCGAGTGGCGCGAATAGTAGGAGCGAGCCAACGCCATCGAGTATTACCAAGCTCTGCTGCGAGCTTGTCGTGTCGGGAATGCTCAGTTGGATTGCCAATAGCACGGCCGTGAACGGCAGAAAAATTAGGCCTGTCGCGAATGCGAGCGGACGCCATAGCCTGCGATAAAGCGCAAGCGTCTCGCGGATTACAGTGCGAACCATTGCGTGCAGGCTACGCGGGTTCGATTCCCGCCGCCTCCATAAAACCCCGGCAAACGGGAGGAATATGCTTTTTCGCTCTTTGCGGACTGTGCACGGCAGGTGCATGGATCGTTGATATGGACACCCTCATGGTGCCTGTCGGAGGCGCGCGACAGCACCGCACTAGACCGGATCATGCGTGTGTCGGGCGCGCGAGGTCGGCATGGCCGACGACCGCTGGGAAGGCGTCCCGGCGACCACGCCGCAGCACGCCAAGCACCGCAGCGGCTGGCTTGCAGATCACTGCCGGCTCGGTGGCAGCTCCCGCTGAGGAGCGCATCTTGGCGATTACCGCACGCTCGAGAGTCCGGACTGAGTCCGTGTCCACGTCGAGGTCATCGGCGATCTGCGCCAGCGTTACTGATGCCTAGCCGTCGAGTCCGAACCGTCAGCGCACGAACCGCTGCTCGACGCGAGCGAGGCCGGCGCTGACCGTCTTGATGTCGTGCTTCATGTCGGATTGGTTGGGGATGGCGTGCGGGCGAGTGTGCAGCGTGTCCTATAGCCCTGTTTCACGTGGGTATGGTTGGCGATTGTGCATCCTGCGGTGGCGAGTGCTGGGTCGGGGTCGAACGGTGTCAGTCCGTTGATCGCGCGCCACGCAGCGCTTAATGTATGGGCATCGATGCGCCTTCGGAGTATGCGTCGCAGCGGCGGATGTGGACATGCGATCACGATTCGGGCGCCAGGTCGAGCAACTCGTGCAAGCTCCCGGATAACGGCAGTCTGGTTGCTGTCGCACAGCGTGTGGAGCACGAACGTCGAGACGATGACGTCAAATGTCGCGTCGGGGAATGGCAGTTTGCAAAGGTCAGCGCGTACACGCGTGGTGGTGCTGGGAGCGCGAGCGAGCATTCGCGGCGAACGATCAACGCTGGTGATGCTGGAGGGTTGGATGCCGCGATGGGCGAGGCGGCGTGTCAGCAGGCCGGTTCCACATCCGGCATCGAGCAGGTGGTCGGAGGGCGTGATCGCTGCGAGCTCGATCGCGGCGTCGAGGGTCGGTGTCTCCAGGCGAGCCTGGAGGTCGTAGACGGAGGCGACGAGGTTCCACCAGCGTTCATCGAGTGTCATCGTCTGTCTCTTGTGACGCAGGTTCAGAACCGGCATGGATGTCTAGGCCCGGGAGCACGCCGAGGATGGTATGCAGGTTATCGTAGACGCGCCGGCATCGTCTACACATGGCCAGATGCAGTGCGAATGCGATGCGTCGGGCGATCGGAAGCGACCCGTCGGCGGCTTCCGACATGGCGTCCTGTGTGTGCTGGCAGGTGCGGAAAATGGGTGGTTGTGACTCCATTGCTAGGATAAGACCCGATATGGCGGCGGGGGATTCACTTTTGAACGCAAGTGTCGTGCGCAATACTGGTGATCTGGCAGCGCACGAGGATGAACTCGTGCGCCGGGCTCGGGATCGCGACAGCACCGCGTTCGCAGGGCTGGTGCTGATTCATGGGGATCGACTGCATCGTCTGCTCGTCCGTGCGCTCGGCAACGAGGACGAGGCGCAGGAGGTAGCGCAGGAGGTATTGCTGCGCGCATGGCGTGGACTTCCCTCGTTCGAGGGCACGGCAAAGTTTTCGACATGGCTACATCGGATCGCGGTGAACGAGGCCAACCGCCGGCTCGAACGCAATGGCCGTGCCCAGTTCGTGTCGCTGGACGACGCGGCCGATCTGGCGGCGCCGGCACATGCCGAGCCGCCAGCGATCGCCGAGGCTGCGGAACTGCGTAAGCATGTGGCGCGGTGTGTGACGGAGCTGCCAGAGCATTACCAGGCGGTGATCCGGATGGTGGATATTGAAGAGCATTCCAACGATGAGGCAGCCGGAATGCTCGATATCGGCGTGCGTAATCTCAAGAGCAGGCTGCACCGAGCGCGGATGATGGTCCGCCGTTGCGTGGAGATCGTCGTCGGTCGCTGAACCCGTGGGGAGCATCCGCTACACGCATCTGAATCCATTGCGGTGATAGCGGGTCGTACGTACCATGAGACATGATCTGATCGTCATTGGGGGCGGAAGTGCAGGGCTGGTCGCGGCGCATCTGGCCAGCAAGCTCGGCGCTCGCGTTGCGCTCGTGGAGCGGGCCCCTGCGCCTGGGGGCGACTGCCTGTGGACCGGGTGCGTGCCGAGCAAGGCGCTGATCAGCATCGCCGGCCGGGCCCATGCGGCGCGACATTCGCGCGACCTCGGAGTTTCGGCCTCCCACGTGGAGATTGACTTCTCGCGTGTAATGGCCTCGGTACGGGCGGCACAAGCTGTGATCGAGCCGCACGATTCGTTCGAGCGATTGGAAAATTCGGGAGTCACCACGATACGTGGCCGGGCATCACTCGCAGGACGCGGGCGAGTGGTGGTGATGCATCCGGACGGCGCGGAACAGGTCGTCACGGCGCGTCATGTCTTGATCGCCGCGGGATCGCAACCTGTGGTGCCTCCCATCGCCGGCATCGAATCGGTAAAAGTGATGACGAGTGATGACGTATGGGCGCTTGAGCAGTTGCCCGCTCGATTGCTGGTACTTGGAGGCGGCGCGATCGGGTGCGAGCTGGGGCAGGCGTTTGCTCGACTTGGCTCGTCCGTGACGCTCGTCGAGGCTGCGCCGCGACTGCTGTTACATGAGGAGCCAATCGCCTCTGAGCTTGTGGGCGACGCCCTCATCGCAGAAGCTATTGATGTGCGCTGCAGCGTCCGGGTCGAGCGCTTCGAACCCGGCATAGCCGTGTTGGATGATGGTTCGCGGGTCCGGGCGGATGTCGTATTGGTCGCCGCGGGGCGGCGGTCTCGCGCGGACGACGTCGATCCTGGTGGATTGCTTGCTCGCATGGCGTCTGGGGCCATCCAGGTCGATGATAGGCAGCGCACGAGCGTTCGCGGGGTGTGGGCGGCAGGTGACGTGACGGGCCAGCTGCCGTTCACGCATGCCGCAGGGTCGCAGGGCGTCAACGTCGTGCTCAACGCACTGTTTGGGACTCGACGTCGGTTCGATGCACAGCGGGTGCCATGGGTCACGTTTACGTCGCCCGAAGTCGGGCGCGTCGGCTTGACGCAAGACCAAGCGGAGGCGCAGCTTGGTGACCGCGTCCGGATCGTTGATCTGCCGTTGTCCCGCGTGGATCGTGCGGTCGCAGCACACGAGGGGCCCGGCTTGGTTCGACTGGTGACTGATCGCGGGCGGCGAGTTGTGGGGGCGACGGTCGTCGCAGAGCACGGAGGTGAGGTGATGTCGTCGATCGCCGCACAGGTCGGTCGGCGCGGTGGAGTCGGTCGCCTCGCGTTCGCCTTGCATCCGTACCCGACGTTCGGCGAGGCGACGCAGCGTGCGGCGCTCACGCTTCGGCAAGGCAGCGGGCAGGGTGCGTTCTCTCAGTGGGCCCTACGTCGGGTCATCGCGATGATGTCGCGGGTCAGCGGATGACGGCACCAGAGCAGCCGCAGCCGTTGCTGGCACTGCTGATCCGGCCCGGCGTAGTAGTGGTAGTGATTGTTGCGACTGTGCTGGCACTGCGAGCATGGGGGGTGACGTCTCCTCATGGCCTGGCGGAGCGGGTTGCTGATCACGGTGCGTGGTCGATGGTGGCCTTCGCCGTGCTGTATGCGGTGTTGACGGTGGCGCTCGTGCCGGGTTCGATTCCGTCAGCTGCCGCTGGCATCGTGTTCGGCACGACGCTGGGCCTACCGGTCGTCATTGTCGGTGCGACGCTCGGCGCGAGTCTCGCATTTCTGGTCGCGCGCTCGACGCTGCGACCGCTCGCCGAGCGAGTTGCAGCGCGCTCCACGGCCCGCATCGATCGATTCCTCGACCATCGAGACTTCATCAGCGTGCTGATCGTTCGGCTGGTGCCGCTGGTGCCGTTCAACGCGTCGAACTACGCATTCGGTCTCACGACCGTCCGCGCGTGGCCATTCGTGGCCGCGACCGCGATCGGAATCATCCCCGCCACAATCGTGCGTGTGTGGTTCGGATCCACGCTCACAGACCCGGGCAGCGACAGGTTCTGGGAAGCCGGTGCGGCACTCGTCGCCATGTCGGCCGCCACCATGACAATCGCGGTGGTCATCCACCGCAGAAGCGAGAATCGATGAAACCGCACCGAACACTGATCGTAATCGCGCTCACTGCCAGCATCGTGGCCAGCGTGCTCCTGGTTGCCGGATGCGGCTCGTCCCAGACATCGTCGACATCGACGGGCACGTCGGATGCCGTTACGTCGTGGACTGCTGGTGACGCTCCGTGGTCGACGGTCGTGCAGAGCGCGAAGGGCCAGACTGTGAACTGGTGGCTGTATGGCGGAGACGACCGGATCAACGCCTACATCGACGACGTCGTCGGACCACGTGCGAAGCAGTTGGGTATTACGATCAATCGCGTGCCGGTCGATGACACGGCCACTGCAGTGTCGAAGGTGGTGGCCGAGGCTCGTGCTGGAAAGAGCAGCGGAGGAGCTGTCGACCTGATCTGGATCAACGGGGAAAATTTCGCAAGCGGCAAGCAGGCTCAGCTCTGGCTCGGCGACTCATGGGCAACGAAGCTGCCCAACGCCGTCTTGCACGTCGATTGGAGCGACCCGAGTATCAACCGCGACCTTGGCGTCGCCGTAGATGGCCAGGAGTCACCGTGGAGCCGCGCCGCGCTCGTCTGGGCGTATGACAGTGCCCGCACGACCGAGCCACCACGAACGTTGGATGCATTGTTGACATACGCGAAGCGGCATCCGGGTCGGGTGACGTATCCCGCGCCACCGGACTTCACGGGATCGGCATTCGTGCGCTACGTCGTCACGCAGTTCGGCGAGGACCGGGCGTTCGCATATCTGAAGGAGCTCAAGCCCTACACCTGGCGCCAGGGCAGTGCGTATCCGAAGAGCGAGGCCGAACTCAACCAGATGTTCGGCAACGGCACGGTCGACTTCGCATTCAGCTACGACCCGTCGTTCGTCGAGAGTGCCGTGCGCTCAGGCACGTTCGCAAAGTCCGCTCGCCCGTTCGTGCCGATGTCTGGCACCTTGACCAACGTCAGCTACGTCACCATCCCGAGCAATGCGGCGCATCCAGCTGCAGCGCTCGTGCTCGCGAACCTCCTGCTCGATTCCGACCTGCAGGCGAAGAAGGCTGATCCGGCGGTGCTAGGCGTGCCCACGGTACTCCGGGACCTTGCTATTCCTGCGCAGCACTCGCAGTACCTGCTCGCGAACTTCGGCGCCCCTGTGCCCGAACTTGCTGCTGCGAAGGTGGCACCGATCGAGCAGCGGTGGAAACGCGAAGTCGGCAGCTGATGCGACGCTCGCACATGGCGAGCGCATGGATGCTGGCAGTTGCGGCGGTGCCGGCGGTGCTGGTGGCGGGGGCAATCCTTGACGCGGCGCGAACCAGTGTCACACCTGGCATCAGTGGTCCCGTGACGCTCGAAGCGTGGCGGACGTTCGTAGGCGATCCAGCAACAGTGCGCGACGCAGGCTTCACCGTGTGGATAGCAGTCGCTTCGGCTCTGGGTGCCGCGGCGGGTGGCGTTATTCTGTTCAGTGCGCTGCGGCGGATGCCCCGTCGTGCGGCGTTTGCGGTGCTGCTGATTCCCATCGCAGTGCCGTACGTCACCGCGGCAGTGCTCACCATGCAGTGGCTCGGCGCAGACGGGCTACTCACGCGACTCGTGCAGCACGGCGTGTATGACCCGGTCGGCTCATCTTTCGGGATCGGGATCATCATCACGTATGCGTGGAAGGAAGCAGCGTTCATCGCGGCGATATTGCTTGTGGGGCTGACACGGGATCTCGAGGACCGCGAAACGATTGCCCGGACACTAGGTCTCTCGCGCTCGCAGGTGTACTGGCACGTGACGCTTCCATCGATCGCGCGACCGCTGATTGTGGCCACCACGCTTGTCGCTGCGTTTGCCATTGGCGCCCTGGAGATCCCAGCTCTCGTCGGGGGGATCTCACCGCAGACGCTGCCGCAGACTGCCGCCGCCGCGACTGCCGGCGACGTGCTCGCTGGCCAATCGGTCGCAGCAGCGAATTCTCTGCTCACTCTGGTGGTCTCGATCGCACTGACACTAGCGCTCGCTGCTCCGCTGCTGACACGACGAATGCGGTGGTCGTCGTGATGGCGCGCGGGAACACGCGCAGCGGACGATCGATAGCCATCGTCTGGCTGGCGTTGGTCGCAGGCGTCGTGATCTGGCTCGTAGTTCGGGCGTTTGCCGACGCTTGGCGTGCACCGGCCATGCTGCCGCAGGCGTACGGTCTCCACGGTTGGAACGTCGCGCTCCGCAACTCCCTCCAGCACGCCTTTGTCCAGTCGTTGCTGATCGCCACCATCGCGGCCCTTGTTGGGGGTGTGCTCGCGACGAGTGCGATGACCGTGGCGGTTCGAGCAGGGCGTCGAGCGCGACGTCTGGCTCTCGTATTGCTGGTCGTACCGGCGCTGCTACCTGGAACCGTCGTCGCCATCGGTATGGCCACCTTTGCTACACGGATTGGGTTGCAGGGATCGATCTCAACCGTAGTCGCTGTGCACCTGCCATTCGTGATGGCGTGGCAAACCATCGTGCTGCTCGGTACATGGGACCGCACACTCTGCGAGCGGGAGGATGTCGCTGCCACCCTTGGGGTGGGCCCGGTAATGCGACTGATGCACGTCACGATTCCCGGTGTGCGCCTGCAGCTCGTGGCAGTACTTGCACTTGGATTCCTCGTCTCGTGGGGGCAATACACCACCACACTGCTGGTTGCCACCGGAGCAGACACGCTGCCGCTGCGGCTCGTGCCGATGGTGCAGAGCCAACCTGCCGCCGCCGCGGTCATGACAATCGCCATGCTCGTGCCCGCCCTGCTGGTCACGCTCGCCCTGAGAGCACCCACCCGGAGGCCGTCATGACCGATTCCGGCATCGACATCACAGATCTCAACGTCATGGTCGAAGGTGCAACCCTGCTGAACCAGGTACGTCTCGCAGTAGCGCGTGGCCGTCGCTGCGCGGTGGTTGGGCCATCCGGTGCGGGCAAGACCACGCTGATCCGGGCGATCGCGGGCCTCGTCGAATCGACCGGCACCATCTGCATTGACGACCGCGACGTGACCGGCATGGCTCCGCAACACCGACAGCTCGGAGTCGTGACCCAGCGACCGATGCTGCTGCCGCACATGCGCGTCATCGAAAACGTCGAATTGCCACTACGAGCGCGACGTGTTGCGCGCACCGCTCGCAAGCGCATCGCTTTGGACCTGCTCGACCTGGTTGGTGTCGCTCCGCTTGCCGATCGCTCCGTCCACGGACTATCCGGCGGCGAAGCCCAGCGCGTGGCTCTGGCTCGTGCGCTCGCGACCGAGCCCCGAGCGCTGTTGCTGGACGAGCCACTCAGCGCTGTCGACCCGGAGGCGCGCGCACAGTTGCAGCAGACGATCATCGACGTGCAGCGACAATCCGGCGCGACGCTACTTGTCGTCACCCATGATCGTGACGAGGCTCTGGCACTCGGCCAGACAATCGCCGTGATGGTGCGGGGATGCATTGTCGCCCACGCGACGCCAAACGAGCTGATCACTACGCCTGGTCGTGCTGACGTCGCTCGGCTCGTCGGACGAGGCGCGATCATCGCCGCAGATCAGCCGCTTGCCGGTCGACTCGCTCCCGGGCGTGCATGCCCGATCTGGCTGCCGCATCACGCGGTGTACACGTCCGAGCCGGCAGCCAGCGCAGAATCGGTTCTGCGATTAGAAGGGCAGCTCGGAAGATCACAGCTCACGCAGTCCGGCTTCACCACATCGTTCCTGATCGGCGACCTGAGTATTGACGTTGTCACGGCGCACCCGATATGTAACGAGGCCGCGCCGGGATCCATTTGGATCGACACGTCCCTCGTTTCCCCGATCAAGGACAGCGTCTGATGCTCGACCATCGCCTGCGCGCACACGTGACACCGATCACCGACACGCTCGCCCTGAGGGCGCGCGCCCTCGGTATCCGCCCGATGCAGGTGACCATCACTGGACTCGCAATCGGGCTCGCCGCCGCGGCCGCTGTCGCGTCCGGGCATTGGACGATGGGGGCAATCCTCTGGCTCGTCAACCGGCTGCTCGATGGCATCGACGGACCACTCGCTCGGCTCGAACGCCCGACGGAGCTCGGCGGCTACATCGACTTCGTCGCAGACTACGTCGTCTACCTCGCCATTCCAGTCGCCGTCGTCATCAGCGCCCCCAACCTTGCCACTGCCGTGGTTGTCCTGCTGAGCGCCTACCTCATCAACATCGTGCAACTGCTAACACAATCTTCGATCAGCGCGGAGCGTCGCGATCTGCGCGACGACGATCGATCCCTGCGTCTACACCGCGGTCTCGTGGAAGGCGCTGAGACGATCGTCGCGTACACGATCCTGTTGCTCGCCCCACAATGGGCACGCGAGGTGATCATCGTGTTTGCTGGGGCTGTTCTGGTCACGGCAGCGCAGCGCTTCATCGTTGCACTGCGAACGCTCGAACGCTGATCTGGAAAATCGGCGAATCTCAAAGCGCGCGAGCGGGTCTGACACCTCGTACTGACAGATTCGCCACACATCCGCAACCACGGGATCAGATCGATGTCCGGATATTTCGCTCAATTTATGCACGCGCTTCGACGTGTCGAAGTCGCTACGAGGGTGATCCACCCAGACTCGCGTGATGCGCTCGAGCGGCGGTGGGCAGCACTCCCGGAGCACGTCAAGACACCGGCTCAAGTGCTCGGTCGCGCAGGCGTTGGCTGCGAGGGCACACAAGGCGTGTTCCCGCGCTGCAACTTCGCGTGCAAGCCTTGCTATCACTCACGCGACGCGAACCGGGTGCGCGTCGACGGCGAGCACACGCTCAACGAGATCACAAAGCAGATGCATCTGTTACGGACTGAGCGCGGTGCGTTCGCGCACGCGCAGCTGATCGGTGGCGAAGTCAGCCTGCTTGACCCCAACGACCATGCTCGCGCGCTGCAGATCATGCGCGCACACGGTCGCGAGCCGATGAGCTTCACGCACGGCGACTTCGACGAACGCTACCTTCGCGACCTGGCGCTCGACGAGCACGGCCACCCTCGATTCCGCCGCCTGTCGTTCGCCGCACATTTCGACACGACGATGGTGGGCCGTCGCGGACTCAAGCATGCAGACCGAGAGTCGGATCTCGACCCGTACCGCGCAAGATTCTGTGCGATGTTCCAACGATTGCGCCGCGAGCACGGCATCCGCTTCTACCTGGCGCACAACATGACCGTCACACCAGCAAACGTGCACGAAATCCCCGACCTCATCAAACGCTGTCGGGGAATGGGGTTCTCGTTGTTCTCGTTCCATCCTGCGGCGTTTGTCGGCGACGACCGCCGATGGAACGAGGACTACCGGGTCCTCGAGGCAGACGCGGTCTGGGAACAGATCGGCAAGGGCGCCGGGACCGACCTACCGTATCGCCTGTTCGAGTTCGGAGACACCCGCTGCAACCGCACGGCATGGGGCGCGTTTGTTGGCGAGCGGTGGCACAGCTTTCTTGATCAGGATGACCCGCGCGACCTCGTAGTTCGCGACGCCGTACTCAAACACTTCGGCGGGCTCAACGTAGTGGCTCCACTGCTGCTCGTGTCGGTGCGGGTGGCTCGAGTGCTCGCTGTGCACCCATCCCTGGTTCCCATGGCGTTCGGCTGGCTCCGGCGGTTCGTGCGTCGGGCCGGCGGGCCGGTTGCTCTGCTGCGTCACCGGCTCCGGTTCGTGACGTTCGTGATGCACCGGTTCATGCACGCAGAAGACGTCACTCGCGCCTGGGCTCTGATGGAGCGCGGTGAGACCAGCGATGATCCGAAGCTGATCGAGACGCAACAGCGCCTTTCGGCTTGCTCGTACGGCATGGCTCATCCCGAGACAGGCCAGATTGTGCCTGCGTGCGTTCAGCATTCAGTTCTCGACCCGGCGCAGAACAGCCGCCTTTCGCAGCTGCTGCCAATCAGCCGCCGCCTTTCACGCCAGCCAGCAAGCGACACGCCGCCGCTGAACATTACTTTCGGGTGCGGCTCGACGCCGACCGCTGCATGTTCGCCTGGTTCGACCCGGCCGGATCTGTCGGGATTCGCCTAAACGAGCACGTCAGCGGCAGACTGGTCTGCTATGAGATTTCATGTAGCTTGAATCTTCCTGCGGCTTTCGGGGTCAAATTCGAGGAAGTCTTACCTAGGAGTAGCGATGAGCCAGACCTTTGACGTGATCGTGATTGGCGGCGGCCCTGCCGGAAAAGCGACTGCTGCGCATGTTCGGGACGCCGGGCTGTCGGTTGCGTTGATCGAGTCCCACCTCGTCGGTGGCGAGTGCCCCTATGTCGGATGCATGCCGTCTAAGGCGCTGCTGCGGCCGGCACAACTGCTCGCTGAGGTCGCACGCGTGCCGGGGGCTGCGGAAGCGGTTACGGGTCAGCTTGATGTCGAGTCGGCGCTGCGCCGTCGTGACGTGGCGACGTACCATCTCGACGACACGTCCCACAGCAACCGAATCGCGACGCGGGGCATCGAGATCTACCGCGGGCACGGTCGGATCACAGGTGATCGCATCGTCGAGGTGCTTCCCGCCGAACTGCGAGACGGCGAGCAACGAGGGGAGGCTGGTGTCGTCGTCGATGCACCGCTGACGCTTCGCGCCACTCGCGCCGTCGCAGTGTGTACGGGCACGCACGCGCTGCTGCCACCAATCGACGGACTTGCAGAGGCTCAGGCGTGGACCAACGTCGACGCAACGCTTGCCACACAGGTCCCATCGAGCCTGATCGTGCTTGGCGGAGGACCGATCGGGTGCGAGTTGGCCCAGGCCTGGCGAACACTTGGCTGCGAACGCGTCACGATCGTCGAACGCTCAGGAGGCCTGCTCGCACGCGAGGAACCATTCGCGAGTGAGATGGTGGAACGCGCCATGGAACAGCTCGGTATCGTCGTGCGCACGGGCGTCGCCGCAACCCACGTCGAACGCGCAGCTGACGGGCGAGCTGATCCCACCACGGTACAGCTCTCCGACGGTACAAGCATCACCGCCGCTGAGGTGCTCGTGTCGGTTGGGCGAGCCCCCAACACCCTCCAGATTGGTCTCGAAAGCGTTGACGCACACGTGGACGAGCGTGGCTTCCTTCGCGTCGACGACTGCATGCACGTCATCGGCTACGACTGGCTGTACGCAGTTGGCGATGTCACGGGACGCGCGCTGTTCACCCACACTGCGGCGTACCATGCACAAATCGCGGCCCGCAACATTTTTGGCGACGTCTGCGAGTGCGTGAACGATCTCGCCGGCGCCCCCCGCGTGACGTTCACCGAGCCACAGGTCGCGGCGGCCGGCATGACCGAGCAGATGGCTCGTGACAGTGGGCTCGACATCATCGTCGTGGACCGCGACATTGATAGCCTCGCCGCAGCGAGCTTCTACGGCAGGGGCGCGCCAGCACGCGCTCGCCTCGTGGTGGACCGCGCCGACCACCGCGTGCTCGGTGCCACATTCGTAGGACCGCATGTCGCCGAGTTGCTCCACGCGGCAACCATCGCCATCTCGGCAGGATTGACGATCGACCAGCTTCGACATGCCGTCGCACCATTCCCGACGCTCTCGCAGATTTGGCCATCGCTCACCGACGAAGCCGCACGGCAGTTGAGTGCCGATGCGATATCCGCATGACCATTGCGCACGACGTGTCGTGCGACGGAAGCTCAGCGGTCGGTGGCCTGCACCTCGGGATGGTCCAGATCCAGATAGGCGTCATGGGTGTAGCACCAGGTAAACCCCTGCCCGGCTGGAGCGGACTGCATCACGGGGTGTCCGGTCTCTTCGTAGTGTGTTCGCGCGTGACCAGCCTGCGAATCGCAGCAGCCGACATGCCCGCACGTGGCACAAACTCGCAGGTTAAAACGCGAGTCGCACTCCTCGCAGGCATCAGCGCGGGCGGCAACGAACGGGGCTGGGACATGTTCGCATGCTGGCATGTACCCGCCCTAAACCGACCGGGCTCCGGGGCCAATTCTCGACAACTTCGATCGCATACTCATCAGGTCGGCCCTTTTCATCGACGGGTGACTTACGCTTGAGACTTAGGCGATCATGGCAGGATTCGCTCATGCAAGGCTCGGTATCCGGGCAGATTAGCGGATGCGTTTGGCACTATCGATGGAGGCGAGTTCGATGAAGATCGAGATCCTGTACTTCGACGGGTGTCCGAATCACTCCGCCACCGAGCAAATGGTGACGCGCGTTGCGAGCGAACTCGGTGTCGACGCTCAAATCGTGCTGACCAAGATTCCGGACGCTTCGACCGCAGTGGAGAGGCGATTCCTCGGGTCTCCCAGCGTCCTCGTTGAGGACCTCGACATCGAGCCCGGCGCGCAGTCTCGAGACGGGTTCGGATTGACCTGCAGGATCTTCCAGACCGACCGAGGGCTGACGGGCGTTCCGGACGAACAGTGGCTCCGCGATGCAATCACGCGGGAGTCGAAATGATCGTCGGAGCCTCACACGTCGAATCCCTCGATGGTCGCCTTGCGCCGAGCTGGGCGACGAGAACGCATAAGGTTGTGAACAAAGGGGTCCGACCCCTTTGTTCAACGAGGAGATGACACGCACTGGTTCGGCGCCGAGCTGGGCGATCAGGGCGCGGCGCTTGATCTGCTTGTAGATCGTGGTGTGGGGCAGCTGCTTGCGGTTACGCGTCAGCAGCACGAAGTTGGTGTCTGAATTCTCGCGTGCGCGGCCGTACACGCGTGGACTCGACGACATCGGCCTGCGCGCAGTACTCGTTGATCAGCTCGATGCCTGGACTGGCGGGAGGGTCGTAGGAGCCGTCGACGACGGACAGGTGGTTGGCGGACATGGACTACCTCGCTAGGTATTCCATGCAATTGGGCGTGAACAGAACCACGGAAAGCGGGAGTCATAGCTCGTTCCTCGCAGGCTACGCGGGTATTCCTCTAAACGGAAGCGGATTGTGAAAAACAGTTCACGGATGCGCTGTTTCCCGCCTAGTATCGCCTGTTACGTCCTTGCGAGTATCCGGGCTCGCACGTACCCTGCAACCACGCGCGGCGTTGCAGCGCCCACTTTCGGAGGCTGTTCGTGATTCGACATGACGTAATCGTTCTCGGCGGGGGCTTGGCTGGCATGCGTGCGGCCATTGAGGCGAAGCGTGCTGGCGTCGATGTTGCCGTTATTTCTAAGCTTCATCCGACTCGTTCGCATTCCGGTTCGGCCGAGGGTGGCATCAATGCGGCGCTCGGCAACGCGACCGAGGACTCCCCAGAAAGCCACGCCTTTGATACCGCCAAAGGGTCGGACTATCTCGGCGATCAGGACGCCATCGAGATCATGTGCCGCGAGGCGCCCGATGACATCTACGAGCTCGAGCACATGGGCGCGATCTTCACTCGCTCCGCTGACGGCAAGATCGCGCAGCGCCCGTTTGGGGCCGCGGGTGCGCCACGCACGATCTATTCGGCTGATATCACCGGCCATGTCTTGATTCACGTGCTCTATGAGCAGCTCATCAAGTACGACATCAAGGTTTACGAGGAGTTCTTTGCGACGAAGCTTGTCGTCGACAATGGTCAGTGCGCCGGCGTGATCGCCTGGGATACACAGCGCGGTGGCTTGCACGCGATTGAGGCGAACCACGTGATCCTCGCGACGGGTGGTGTTGGTCGCATGTACTACGGCACCACGAATGCGTACGCCTGTACGGGTGATGGCATGTCGCTCGCCTGGAACGCTGGCGCGCCGCTGAAGGACATGGAGTTTATGCAGTTTCATCCAACGACGCTGAAATCCAATGGTGTGTTGATCACCGAGGGTTGTCGCGGCGAGGGTGGCTATCTGCGCAATAAGGATGGCGAGCGTTTTATGGCGCACGACGCGCCGAAAGCGATGGAGCTCGCGTCGCGCGATGTTGTCTCGCGTGCCGAGTGGCGCGAGATCGCGGATGGTCGTGGTGTTGACGGCTGCGTGATGCTCGACCTGACGCATCTCGGTTGGAAGAAGATCAAGACGCGTCTGCCGGGCAGCCGCGAGCTGGCGATGGACTACGCGGGTGTCGATCCGATCGAGCAGCCGATTCCGGTGCGCCCGGGCGCCCACTACGTGATGGGTGGCGTCGACTGCGACGTTTGGGGCGAGACGATGGTGCCCGGTCTGTGGGCTGCGGGCGAGGTTGCGTGCGTGTCCGTGCATGGTGCAAATCGTCTGGGCGGTAACTCGCTGATGGAGACGATCGTGTTTGGTCGTCGTGCGGGCCAGGCGACGGCCGAGCGTGTGCTCGAGCAGGGCGATACGGGTGCACGCATCGAGCCGTCCGTCCTTGCCGAAGAGGACCGTCGTATTGCGGGCATCCTCAATAGCACCGAGGGTGAGCGCCCGAGTCTGCTCCGCGAAGAACTCGCGAAGACGATGTACGACAAGGCCGGTGTCTATCGCACAGGTGCTGCGTTGCTCGAGTGTCAGGAAACGGTGCACGAGCTCCGGGAGCGCTCCCAGAAGCTGCGGCTCGAGGATCATGGTTCGGTCTTCAATACCGACCTAACGGAGGCACTTGAGCTGCGCTCGCTGCTCGAGTGCGCCGATTGCCTCGTCACCAGTGCGTTGGCGCGCAACGAAAGTCGCGGTGCACACTCGCGTCTCGACTTTACCGAGCGCGACGATGATCACTGGATCAAGCACACACTCAACTGGAACGATGGTGGCCAGGTCCGCCTTGACTACCGTCCCGTGACCATCACCAAGTATCAGCCAATGGCGCGGAGCTACTGACGTGACCGAGATCCCGAACAGCCACTTCACCACCCTCAAGGGTGCGTACGACGTCGAATTGATGGAGGCCACCCTCAAGGTGCGCCGCTACGACCCCGACACGAAGAGGGCGCGTTTCGACGTCTTTACCGTGACGATCCCAACGACTGCGACGGTGCTCGACGCTCTCGACGCGATCAAGGACACGCGCGACGGTACGCTCTCGTATCGCAAGTCGTGCCGGATGGCGGTTTGCGGCTCGTGCGGTATGCGCGTCGATGGTGGAGCCGCGCTCGCCTGCAAGGTGCCGATGAAGAAGTTCGTCGATGCGGGGCACACGATCACGGTCTCGCCGATGGGCAACCTGCCGGTGATCAAGGATCTCGTCGTCGACATGACACCGTTCTGGGACAAGATCCGTGCCGTCAAGCCGTACCTCGATACCAAGGATCTGGACGTCCCGGCGAAGGAATGGCGCGTCGATCCCTCGCATGGCGAGTTGATCCACAAGGAGTCGCTCTGCATCATGTGTGGCTGCTGCGTCTCGGAGTGCATCTCGATGGAGGAGGACCCCGATTTCCTCGGACCTGCAGCGCTCGCCAAAGCCTACCGCTTTGTTGGCGATTCGCGCGATAGCGACACGCGCGAGCGTCTGCGCGACCTCAATGGTGAGCACGGCATTTGGGATTGCACGCGCTGCTATTTCTGTAATCAGCGCTGCCCGAAGGATGTCGATCCGCGTGACGCGATCGCCAAGCTTGGCGCCGAGTCCTTCAAGGAGGGCTTTACGGGCGATCCGGGTGCCAAGCATGCGAAGGTCTTTGTGGATTCCACCTACAAGGGTGGTTACCTCCGCGAGACAGAGTTGGTGCCGAAGACGATCGGGCCGATCAATGCGATCAAGGAACTGCCGTTTGCCTTGCAATTGGCACGAGCCGGCAAGGTGCCGAACCCGTTGAACCCGCACAAGGCGAAGGAAAACGACGAAGTGAAGCGGCTCTGGAAGCTGCTCGAAACCGAAGCGAAGGGTCAGCCGCGCCGAGCAACGGCACTGCATCCCGACGCGGTTCAGGAAGGCTGATTTACCCATGCAGGAGCGCTACGCCTACTACCCCGGCTGCCTCGCCAGTCTGTCCCAGCTGGAACTTGATTCCTCGTCGCGCGCGGTTATAAAGCTGCTCGGGGTCGAGCTCGTCGAGATGCCGAGCGTGACGTGTTGTGGCGCGGGTGACATTCATGAGGCCAAGCCGGACTACTACCTGCACATTTCGGCGCGTATTCTTGGTCAGGCGGAGATGACGGGTTGCGACACGATTCTGACGATCTGCAACGTCTGCACGCTCAACTTGCGTCAGGCCAATATGGCCTTGCAGAAGGATGCCGCGCTCCTCAACCGTATCAATGACAACCTGCGTGAGGTCGGTGCCGCGACGTATCAGGGCGGCGTCGATGTCCGCCACCTGTTGTGGGAGGTTTCGGAGGGCGAGGGCTACGAGCGCTTCAAGAGCATCGCGGTCCAGAGCCTCGAAGGTCTCAAGGTCGCACCGTTCTACGGCTGTCAGATCCTGCGACCTACGAAGATCCTCGGCTTCGAAGATCCCGATAGCCCTCAATCGCTCGAGCGTCTGATCATCGCCTGTGGTGCAGAGCCGATTGACTACCCCGCCAAGGTCAAGTGCTGTGGCTTCCCGATCATCCTGGCGCGCGAAGACGTTGCGCTTGGCGAGCTTGTGCAGCCGCTCGAGCAGGCGATCGATGCGGGTGCGGATGTGATTGTTACGCCCTGTCCGCTTTGCCATCTTTCGCTCGATGCGTGGCAGCGTAAGGCTGCCGCCTTCTCGGGTCGCGATTTTGAGATTCCAATTTTGCATCTTGGTCAGCTGTTGGGTGCTGCTGCCGGTATCGAGGAGTCCGAGCTGAAGTTCAAGCGGCACGTGACGCGCTTGAGCCCGTCGGTCAAGGCCAAGTTGAAGGTTCCTTCTGTCGTTCGTACTGAGGTCTAGCCGCTTACGCACGGTCGTTGCGTCGGGTAGCCTTTGACGGATGCGTTGTGGAGGAGTCACTCGGTGAAGCAGCAGTTGAAGCACTCGGCGTGGGGTATCACGAAGGGCGCGTTGTCGGGCTCGCACGCGCTTGCCTCGAAGGGGTTTACGGGTGCTCTGGTTGCGTCGGCGACGCGCGGCAGGATGGTCAATACTGCGACGGAAATTGGTGGGGTCTCGGTTGCGCTGCTGATCGAACGCGTTGGTTCGGGCATGCTGACAGCCATCGATTTTGCGATTAGCCAGTTTGCGACGGATGCGGCGGTTAGGGCCGATGTCACGCGGATCGTGCGGCGAGGACTCGATCAGCGTGCGCTCGAGCGCCAGCTGGTGCGCGATGTCGCGTGGCGTGGCGCGGCGCGTGGTGCGATCAGCGGGATTCCCGCCGTAATTCCAGGGGCGGGAACGATGGTCGAGTTGGGAGTGGCTGTGGCCGATTCGCTGGCCTTGACGGTCGCCGAGGCGCGCATGGTGCTCGCGCTTGCACACTTGCGGGGGCTTGATCTCCAGGCGGTCGAGTTGCGACGCCTCGATATCTTGCTCGTGCTCGGTCTCGCCGCCGAGGCGGCTGTGATCGATGGCGATGTGATTCGTGTGGGTGGTGTCGATATTTCACTCGAGATGCTCCGCAGTGGCGAGTTACCGCCAGAGGTCGCTGTCACGCTTGGTACGGCGGTCGGGACGGACATCATTCGTACGGTGGCGCGTCGACGCACGGGGGGGTTGCTGATTCGCCTCTTGCCGGGTGGAATCTCGGTCGTTGCCGCGGCATGGTTCGACTGGCGTGCGACTGGAAACGTCGGTAAGCACGCGCTCCAGTACTTTGATCTGGTGGCTCCCGCGCGGCAGCTGGTTGCTTCTACGCGTTCTTAGCGCGCACGTAGCCGCGATGCTTGCGGCATGTCGCGCTCGCTCCTAGTCGTTGTTGCTCTGCTGATTTTTGTGGTTGCGATTACGCGGCAGGTCGATGCACCGATCGAAGCGGTGCAGTCGGATGGGCCGGTCGCGGCAGGCCCCGGCCTTGTCCTCGATGTGCTCGATGGTGACACGGTGCGGATTCGGATGGCAGGGTACGAGGGATCGGTGCGTATTGTTGGCATCGACACGCCAGAGATCGAGCACCCAGGTAAGCCGGCTGGATGTTTTGGTGAGGAGGCTAGTGCTGCGGCGCGGGCATGGCTTCAGGGACGCATCGTGGAGGTCGTGCCGGCGCGCGAGCAGCGCGATCATTTCGGGCGTCTCCTCGCGCGCATCGTGCCGCGCGATGGTCCGATCGCGGGGCGGGATCTCGCACGAGTGTTGGCGCTGTCGGGGTTTGCTCGCGAATTGTCGATCGCGCCGAATCTGGACGATGCGTCGGCTCTCGCCGAGCGTGTTGCGATTGCGCGGCGTTTGGGGCGCGGATTGTGGCGCTCGTGTGGGTTCGCGGCCGCCTTCCCGGGCAAAGAGTCTGCTGCGCGCGGGTAGGCTGTGCACGTGTTCTTCCTTCCTCTGATTGGCGTCGCGGCTGCGACTGCCGCGTTCGGTGTTGCGGAGGCTCGTTCGGTTGTGCGCCTCGATCGTGTGGTGCCGATCGGGGGCCTGCCACCTGCGCTCGACGGCCTCCGTATCGCGCACGTCTCGGATCTGCACCTCGGCGCACCCGGCGTCAACCGGACGGCAGCGCAGCGAGCCATTGCGCTAGTCAACGCGGCAACGCCCGATCTTGTGGCGATTACGGGCGATCTGCTGACGCATCCGCGCGGTACCGACGATCTGTTCGAACTGCTCGATCTCCTCGACGCACCGCTCGGCGTCTTTGCAACGCTCGGCAATCACGATGTCGGCGATACGCGGGACCCTTGCTCGCGAGCAGGAGTGATTCCCGACCTGTCCGCGATTGGCGTCGAGTTGCTGCGCGACCGCACCGTTGTGATCACGACCGCGGGTGCGACTATCGCGATCAGTGGTCTCGAGCCACGCAGGCCCGACTCGACCCTCTATGGTCTCGCCGCGGGGGCGTCCTGGCCCGAATCAACGGCCGATCTTTCGCTGGTGCTCGCCCACTACCCCGATGTTTTTGATGCCGCGCCTCTCGATGCGCGCGGTCTGGTCTTGACAGGTCATCTTCATGGTGGCCAGATCTGCGTGCCCTGGCCATCGGGTCGTTTGCGCCTCTCCCAGCTCGGGCATCGCTACAGCGAGGGCTTGTATCACCGAGGCGCGCTCACGATGCATATCTCGCGGGGTGTTGGCACGACGTTTGTACCGTTGCGGTTCTTCGCGCGACCCGAAGTGACGATCTTGACGCTCCGCGCGCTCAATGCCTCTGGGGGATAACGTTCCGTGAGGAGCAACGCAGTGCTGTCGGCGGCACGAGTGGCGGCACCTTTGCGCGTCGGGGATTGTGGCTTGATCGCGCTGCGCGCAAGCTATTTTTTTGGGGAACTGTCGTCCTTCCTCCCAACTAGACTTCCCGAAAAATACGGCACGCTGCTGCCGCCCGAATTTATTGGCATAACTGCATCCTCTCAAGGAAAACAGTGGTGTTCCCCCGGTTTCGTGGATTCGGGTTTCTGGAATCCTTGTGTGCACACCACACCGGGGCAAACACTGTATACAATGCGTACATGAGTGCTGTGTGCCCTAGCGGTGTTTTGGTGAGGCGAGGCTGGCGTGCACCTATTTTTGTTG
>JBCKBR010000013.1:0-37923 GCA_038911065.1 Gaiellales bacterium
GCGCAATGGACATCGACGGCGTGGGGGAGAAGCTGATCGAACGACTATACGAGCTCGGGCTCGTGCGCACCGCAAGCGATCTCTACCGCTTGAAAATTGAGGATCTGCTGCCACTTGAAGGGTTTCAAGAGACCTCTGCACGGAACACGGTCGAGGCGATCGCAGCTTCGCGCACGCGCCCATATGGCAACGTGCTGTTTGCACTCGGAATTCCGCATGTGGGGCTCGTGACGGCGCAGGCGATCGCGCGATCCTTTGGCTCGATCGAGCGGTTGGTCGCGGCCGGGGTCGAGGAGATTGCCGAAGTTGATGGGGTTGGTGGTGTGATCGCCGAGGCGGTCGCAGCGTGGTGCGCCGATCCTGAGCGGCAGGCGGAACTCGCTGCGCTGATAGCGGCGGGAGTGACATTGACGCTCGGCGATCATGAGCTACCCGTCGAGGGTCCACTGTCCGGGCTGACGCTCGTCGTGACGGGTACGCTGGAGGGCTTCTCGCGTGACGAAGCCAAGTTGGCGATTGAGCGTCTCGGCGGCAAGGTCACGGATTCGGTGTCGAAGAAGACGTCGTACGTCGTCGCGGGTGCGTCACCCGGCTCGAAAGTCAAAAAGGCTGAGCAGGCGGGCGTGACGATCCTCGATGAGGCGGGTTTTCGGGAGCTGCTTGCGCGTAGCGAGTAGCGGGTAGTGTCAGGTTTTCGTGATGGGATCCGCCCCCCATCACGAAATCTTCGGCGCGTCGCACAGGGAAGTAGGCGGAACAGCTAGCGGAACCTGATCGTCAGGTGTTTGATGCCCCAGCGGAGCGCCGTACGTTCTTTGGCAACCCAGACGTCGACCATCGCTCCACGAATACCACCCCCGATATCGGCTGCAAGACATTCGCCATAGCCTGGCACGAAAAAGCGCGTACCAAGCGGGATCACCGCCGGGTCCGTAGCGCAAATGCCGTGTCGCGTCTTCGCGCCTGTATAGGTTGGTTGGTGCCCCGCGTAGGCGACCACGTGAACCTTCATCGTGTCGCCGCGGGACGGTGAAGGTTCGAGTGGTCGCTGATGCGCGAGCGCCGGCGCCACCATCAGCACGAGTGCTGCGGCAGAGCAGACGAGCAGGAGCCAGCGTCGGCGAGGCTGTACGAAAGGCATTGGCATTGCCCCCACCCTATCAACGCGTTGGTGCCCGATAGAACCCGTCGGCAGCGCACTGGGCGGCGATTAGTGTGACAGCGCCCTCCGGTGTTGTCTTGCGCACACTCGGACCACGCACGACCACGCAGCCGTCAATCAACTCGCAGGTGTGGTCTGGCAGTGGCAGCCCATAGGCATCGAAGCGGAAGCAGTGTGGGAGGTTAAGCAGGACGGGCGCGCAGGCATGCGGATCCGTGGCGAGGTGCAGTACCGTCGTGCCACTCGTCTGCAACGTCTCGCACACGGCGACGGGTACGAGATGGTCGGCAACGAGCAGACAGCGGGCCGGTGGGCTCGTGCGATTCCGACCGAGACGGCGCGCCAGGCTGGCGAAGACGCTCGCGTCGCTACCGCTCAGATCGGGTAGTTCGCTGATGGCTGCAGCATCCGTCACGATCAGGCCGGGCCGCAGCGTCGGCGCATCGCTGAGCAGGCCAACAGCAACCGGCGCTCCGACCTCGACAGCAGCGAGGGCGAGAGCGATCAGCCAAGGCTCGTCGAGTGGCACCGTAATCAGCAGTGGTTCGCCCGCACGCAGGAAATCGGGGAGTTGGCGGAGTGCGCTAACGCCTGCATGGAGTTGTGTCAGCGAGAGCTCGATGCCATTGCGGGTGATCAGTGCACACTGATTGCCGCGCCGCAGGCGTGAGCGTTCGCGCACGGCATCGGGCTGGAGTGCCACGTGCATCACACCATGCGCGGCCAGCCGCTCGAGACTCGCAGCATTGTCGCTCGCCACCGCGGTCGGCACGCAGACTGGATCGAGCCCACCACTGGCGGCCAGTTCGGCGGCGCGGACGGGCAGGCGTGCAAAGCCCGCCGCAAACGGCGCGCAAGCGGGGCCCAGCCGGATCGTGACGCCAACTTCGAGCGCCGCGATCGCGAGCATCAGCGCCTCACTATCCGTCGCGTGCTCGAGCGCCAGCACGCTCTCTGGGCGACAACCGATCGCCAGCAAACCAGCCGCATACTCGCGGACACGCGACTCCAACAGTGGGCGTTCGAACGCGCGCCACCGTGTTCCATGCCGAACCGAAATAACCGTTGTCTCAGCCAACAATGCGAGCGTAGCGCGCGGCGGGCGGGTTAGACCGGGTTGTCCACGGGCAGAAAAGTCGTCGAGAGACCAAAGCGCTCGGCCGCGGCTGCCGCCAGCGCCTGCACACCGACCGTCTCTGTCGCGTTATGGCCAGCCGCAATCAAGTGCACACCAAGCTCGCGTGCCAGATACGCAGAGTCCTCGCGTGGCTCGCCCGTGACGAACGCATCAAGGCCGGCCTCAGCGGCCTGGCGGATGTCGCCTGCCGCGCCGCCCGAGACAATGCCCACGGAGCGCACGGGATGATCACCGCCCGAAAAAACAACAGGATCCGATCCAATCAGTGTGCCGAGCGTCGCGCCGAGTGTGGCGGCGTCAACCGCAGCAGGCAGTGTTCCCTGGCATCCGAGCATGACACCGCGATGCTCTCCGAACGGCAGGACATCGGCGAGGCCAAGCATGGTTGCGAGTTGGGCGTTGTTACCGAGCGTCGCATGGGCGTCAAGTGGCAGGTGGTAGGCGACAAGCGAGAGGTCATGCGCGAAGAGCGCCTCGAGACGGCGGCGCTCGAGTCGTCCGATGCGTGGATCCGTGCCCTCCCAAAACAAGCCGTGATGCACGAGCAGCACCTCGGCACTCTCCGCCGCGGCTCGTTCGATTACCTCGAGCGAGACCGATACGGCAGAGCAGATCCGCGCTACCTGATCCGCACCAACGACCTGCAACCCGTTTGGGCCGTAGTCGTGGAACGACTGCGCAGCGAGCGTCTCGTCCATCCAGCCGACGAGTTCCGCGAGCCGCACGGTGCTCATCCCGGCTCTCCGAATTCCAGTGGCAATCCATCCGACCCAGCCGGCACAGCGATCGCCTCGACCTGGTCGACCAGTCGCAGCCCTGTGGCAGTCAACTCGATCACGTCGCCATTCGTACCGACATGGATGTTTTCGGGAGCAACGCCGTGTTGGATGCCAATTTCGGCCTGCGCCGCCAGCATTTGTGGCTCGCCATGGATTGGGATCATCGAGGTTGGTCGCAACATCTTGATCATGTCCGAAATCTCATCGGCCCGAGCATGGCCCGAGACGTGGATCGGCGCGTCCTTGTGCGTGATCACGCGAGCGCCCCGCAGGCGCAGCATGTTCTGCATCTCCTCCACGGGGCCTTCGTTGCCGGGGACCGGGCGCGAAGCAAACACGATCGTGTCGCCATTCCCGAGCTTAAGGTCGGGGTGCTCGCCACGTGAAGCGCGTCCCAGTACGGCGAACTCCTCGGCCTGCGATCCGGTGCAGATCACCAGCGCCTTGCTGCTCGCGACATCACGCCGGCCGAGCGTGGGTAGATTCGGTGGCGCCATCTCCTTCAGTCGCTCAGCAATCTTGACGTTGCGACGCACGGAGCGACCGAGCAGCATGACCTGGCGTCCTGTGCGATCAGCAGCGCGCATGGCGTGGTCGATGCGGTCGATCTGCGAGGAAAAGCTCGTCAGCACGACGCGGCCCTGGGCCTCGTCGATGACATCGTTGATTGGCTCGATCGTGGTCGCCTCGGACGGCGTGCGGCCGGGCAGCTGCGCGTTGGTGGAATCGCCCAGCATCGCGATCACGCCCGCATCGCCGATTGCCGTCAGACGCTTGCGGTCGACCTGTCGCTTGAGGTCTTGGCCTGTCGCGTCCAGTTTATAGTCTCCCGTCAAAACGATCGTTCCGAGCTTCGTTGTCAGCGCGATCGCTGCCGGATCGGGAATCGAATGCGAGACGCGGATAAACTCAACAGCAATCGAGCCGATCTCGACGATGTCGCCTGGCTTGACCGTCTGGATCGTCGGCAGCGGCATGTCGTGCTCTTGCAGCTTTGCCTCAACCATCGCCGTCGTAAAGGGCAAGGAGATCATGCGGCCAATCGGCGTCCCCGAGCGAATCAGATGCGCGAGTGCTGCAACGTGGTCATCGTGCGCGTGCGTAATCAGAACGGCATCGATCGGACGGCCCTTTAGAGCCCGCAGATCCGGCAGGTAGATATCCACCCCAAGACCGCGGTCTGCGCCATGCGGAAAGCCAATGCCGCAGTCGACGACAATGCGCACACCATCGTGCTCAATCACCATCATGTTGCGCCCGACTTCGCCGAGACCGCCAATTGGCGTAATACGAATCGGGTCTGTCACGCCCGACACCGTACCGGCAGACGGGTCCAGCCTGCGCCGGGCGGCGGAGCAGGCTCTGCTGTTCTGGCATACTCACCCCGCTCGGGGTATGGCGCAGCCTGGTAGCGCGCTCCGTTCGGGACGGAGAGGTCCCCAGTTCGAATCTGGGTACCCCGATGAGCAGAATCAGGGACGGCACCCCGAGCCGTCCCACCCCTAGGCTGTGGGTATGCCCTACGGCTGGCAGTACCTCGTGATCGTTCTGATGCAGGCGGCGATCATTCCGCTCGTGCGGGATCCGGCAACGTTGCCGCGGATTCCACGCCACCCACTGGTCGGACTCGCACCGCTGATTGCGATCGGTGGTGGCGTCATCGTGCTCGGCGCAGTGCCCGGAGCGGTGACAGTCGTGACGGCAGTCGCAGCATTTGCCGTGCCACCGCTCGCGCTCTTTGCCGCCATCCATGTCCGCCGCGCAATTGTTCCACTCGCACTGCTGTCGCCGGTGCTCTGGCTCCTCGTCTGGCGGTTGCCGACGACGCCATGGACGCAACTCTCAGGCGACGTGCTAATCCTGCTCGCAGCCGTCTCACTCGGGCGGCTGACCGGGTGGGTTGCGCCACGCCCAGCACTCGTGAGCGGCGTGTTGATCGCGACCATCGTTGACGTCTGGCAGGTAGTGACCACGCAGGTGCAACCCGTCAGCACTGCTCTCGCGGCGGCTGTCCCGCCACGCGGTCTGCCGTCGCTTCAACAACTCGAGCTGGCGGGCGCGTCGATGGGGTGGGGCGACGCCTACCTGGCCGCACTGGTTGGAGCAATCGTGGCCGCAAGCCTCCGCGCGACACTTGTCGCGACGATTGTGACTGCTGTCGCAGGGCTCGCTTTTGGTCTGCTCTTCAACGTGCTCGACCTGCTACCCGCCACCGTGCCGGTAGCGGTCGGACTGATCGCGGCTGGCATCAGCGAGCAGACGAGAGTACGACAGTGGGCCCAAACGGCAACAGATCGATCGAAACGCCCTAGGATGCCGATCAACAAGGAGAACGAACCAGCCATGGCGACGACAATGCCCAATCTTGATGAACAGCTACTGATCGGTGGGACTTGGATCGAATCGACCGGTGGTGCGCGCTTCGACGTCACCGACCCGGGCACGGGCGACGTTGTTGGCTCCGTGCCGAACGCTGTCGAGGCCGATGTCACAGCCGCCATCGATGCAGCTGCGGCGGCGCTTCCCGGCTGGCGCTCGACGCCGGCACTGCAGCGCGCGCGCATCCTTCGCAAGGCTGCCGATCTGATGCGCGAGCGGGCCGTCGAGATCGCCACCGCGATGACGTCCGAGCAGGGTAAGCCGCTCGCCGAGGCCAAGGGAGAAGTTGAGTACGCCGCCTCCTTCTTCGAATGGTTCGCAGGTGAGGCCGAGCGTGTCTACGGCCAGGTCGTCTCGCCGGTGAACACGAATAACCGTGTGCTGGTGCTGCGCCAGCCCGTCGGAGTTGTCGCGGCTATTACGCCGTGGAACTTCCCCGCCGCGATGATGACCCGCAAGCTCGGCCCCGCCATGGCTGCTGGTTGCACGAGCATCGTCAAGCCCGCCAGTGCGACGCCACTGACGGCGGCGCTCGTGCTGCGCTGCATCGAGGATGCTGGCGCTCCCGCCGGTGTCGTCAATCTGATCACGTCGCGCGACGCTGGCATGGTTGCGAACACGATCTTTACGGACGCGCGCGTCAAGAAGATCTCGTTCACCGGCTCCACCGAGATCGGCAAGGAGCTGATCCGCGCCTCGGCCCATCAGGTCAAGCGCCTCAGCCTCGAGCTCGGCGGCCATGCGCCATACATCATCTTTGAGGACGCCGATCTCGACGAGGCGGTCGAGGGACTGATCGCCTCCAAGTACCGCAATGCCGGCCAGACCTGCGTTTGTGCCAACCGCGCATATGTGCAGCGCAGCGTCTACGCAGACGTCTTGGCGCGGCTCGTCAAGCGCGTCAGCGAGATGCCGATCGGGCATGGGTTGACCGAAGGCACGGTGATCGGTCCGATGATCAACGAGGCCGCCGTCGAGAAAGCCCACGAGCACGTGCAGGACGCAATCGCGAAGGGCGCGAAGCTTGCCTATGGCGGCCAGCGCCTGACCGAGGGCATCTACGCGACCGGTGCGTACTACCAGCCAACTGTGATCGACGGTGTCACGCCCGAGATGCTGATCCACCGCGAGGAGACCTTCGGTCCCGTCGCCGGCCTAACCGCTTTCGATACGGAGGACGAGGTGATCGAGCTCGCGAACTCGACAGAATACGGGCTCGCGTCGTACTTCCACACGAAGGACTACGCGCGGCTGTTGCGCGTCGCCGAACGTCTCGAGTTCGGCATCGTCGGTGCCAACGCGGGCATCATCTCGGCCGCGAACGTGCCGTTTGGGGGCGTTAAGGAGTCGGGCTACGGGCGCGAGGGTGGCTCGGTCGGCATCGATGAGTACCTCGACGTCAAGTACGTCCTCATCGGCGGCGTCGGGACGGTCTAGAACGATGCGCGCCGTCCGCCAGCACGCCTACGACACCCCGCTCGTCGTCGAAGAGCTCGCCGAGCCGATGGTCGGCAGCGGCGAGACACTCGTCACGATCACCTATGGCGCCGTCAATCCGCTCGACGTCTGGATCTCGCTTGGCAGTGTCGGCGCGGCGGGGCCGCTGCCGCGCACACCCGGGTGTGAGGGCGTCGGCGTTACCGCGGACGGGCAGCGCGTCGCATTTCGTGGCGGCGGCCTCGGACTGGTGCGTGATGGCTCGTGGGCCGAACAGGTCGCGGTACCCAATGCGCTTCTGGCTGCAATACCCGAAGGCTGTTCTGATCAGGATGCTGCCGCCCTCGGAATTCCTGGTGTGACCGCACTCGACTGCCTCGATCGGGCTGGCGTTGGTGCGGACTCGACCGTGCTCATCCTCGGCGCATCCGGCGGGGTCTCGACGATCGCGATGCAACTCGCGAAGACGCATGGTGCGCGGGTGATCGCTCAGACGACATCGCCTGATCGTGTCGGATCGATCTCGCGCTATGCCGACGAGGTCGTCGTCGGCGATGCCGACGCGTTCGAATCCGAGGTGCGGGCACTCGCCCCCGACGGCGTCGATGCGATCCTCGATCCACTAGCGGGGGCCTTCGCTGCTCCCTGCGTGCGACTGCTCGCGGCCGGTGGGTCGATCGTGTTGTACGGCGCGAGTGCGGGCTCAGAGTTCGCCTTTGGCCCGCAGGAGATGTACCGCAAGAATGCCAGCGTAATCGGCTACAGCGGCCTGCCCGTCGCACCCGCCGTGATCGCGCGCAGCCAAGAGGCGTTGTTCGCACTGGTGGCTGCTGGCACGCTCGAGACGACGATCGCGGGCGAGCTCTCGTTCGACGAGGCAAACGACGCTGTCGCGCGGATCCGCGAGAACCGCGCCGGCGGCAAACTCCTGTTCAAGCCTTAAGTTGAGTCGGTAGCGGAATCCCGGTTGGCACGACGTCGGCAGATGATCAGTGCGACCACACGCCAGCCGACGAAGCCGAGGCCAAGGAACAGCGCCGCGATGATGATAAACACCGGTTCGGGCAGGTACCCCTTCAAAACGGTGCGAATCGCTATGCCGATCACGAGCGTGCCGAGCCAGACAAGCGTACCCCGCGCCAACGACCGCGGCGCGCGGCCGAGCCGTAGCACGATCAGACTGATCAGATATCCGACAAAAAACGGCCAAGCGACGCTGAGCACAGCGAGTGGGGGAGAATCTCCTGCGTGGTCTTGGAGCCCGAGAATCGCAAACAAGACGATCCAGACGACGTCGAGGAGGAGCCACGGCATACGATGATCATCGCATGAGTCGCAACAACGTTCCCGGGATAGTGCTTGCCGTTGGTGGTGGACTCGCGGCCGTCCGCACGGAGACGGGGGAGGAACGCATCGCCAAGTTTGCTGGTCGCCTCGAGATGCGTCCGGTTGCGGGCGATCGCGTGCAACTGTTGATGGAGGTTGGGGAGGGTGCGCGTATCGACGTCATCGAGCCGCGCAAGACCGAGCTTCGACGACAGCAGCGGATGCAATCTGAGGGCGAGCGGGCGATGAAAGAACAAGTGCTCGCTGCGAATGCCGAGTGTGTCCTGATCGTCGCGTCCGTCACCGATCCGCCCTTGCGGCGCGGACTGATCGACCGCATTCTTGTAGCCGCGTGGCGCGGTGGCATGCAGCCGTTACTGGCGATTACGAAAGCGGACCTTGCGGCGCGCGCAGCCGAATCGCCGGAGGGTGTGTTGTCCGATTACGCGGCGATTGGTGTGCCAGGCGTGATCATCGACGTTCGTACCGACGCGGGTGCCGACGCAGTGCGCGCGCTGATCGCCGGGCGCACCGCGGCCGTGATCGGCCATTCGGGTGTCGGCAAGTCGACGCTTGTCAATGCGCTGACGGGTGGTTCGCTGCCGATTGGCGCGATCCACGAGTTGTCGGGGCGGGGGCGGCACACGACGACGACGGCGACATGGCTGGATCTGCCGGGTGGTGGTGCGTTGATCGATCTGCCGGGGATTCGCAGCTTCTCACTGGCAGGCATCACGCCGCACGATTTGGCCGATGCTTTTGGCGATGTTGCCGAGGCATCGATGCAGTGCAAGTTTAGCGACTGCCGCCATGTTGGCGAGGCTGGCTGTGCCGTCGAGAGCATGGTTGATCCCGCACGTCTCGCCAGTTATCGCAAGTTGCTCGAAGAACTCGAACGCGACTAATCATCTTTGCCACTTCGGCACGGCTCGATCGGTCGAGGCTTACAACTTGCCAATCAACTTCTTGAGCTTGTCGAGTTCTTGCGACTTTTCCGAGAGATCCTTGAGTTGGGCTTCAAGCGTGGTGACGTGCTTGTGCAGCGCTTCGATTGCTGCGCGTGCGTCTTGGGCGAGACGCTCGGTCTGTGCACCCGTTGCCTTCGTTGCGCGCTTGACCTGCTTTTTGGCCGTTCGCGCCGACTTGCGCACACCACCACCACCCGGCTTGCCCTTGGCAATCCGATAGTACGTCGTCGTCACCGTGGCCGCGGAGCGGCCCGTCTCCGCTGCGACATGTGCACAGGCCTCACCCTTGTTCATACCCGCGTCGATCATTTTGCGCACTGCCGCGTAGGTCTCCACGCCAATCGATCCGCGTGGTGGCTTTTGGGTACTGTCTGCACTTGTGGTACCCGTTGTTTTATCTGTCAGATTATTCATACGAGAATAATGCCATAACTACAAAGATTCGTGGAGTAGTACTACGTGATGTCACAAAATATTCACTGCTACAACAATCACCTTAGGCGTGTTCGCCGTGCTTCGTGCGGCAATCTCGGGTAGAATGCGGCTATGAATCATCGCTTTCGTATTGCCGCACTGTGCGTCTTGATTGTGTTCGGCGCGTTGCTCGCGGCGTGTGGCGGTAGCCAACTTGCAGCCGATCCAGGGCAGGTATTGAAGGACGCCACGTGGCCGGCGGCTGGCCCGAATGCCTCGACGTTGAAGGTGTTGTTCACGCCGAAGCAGGGTGCTGCAGATAGTGGGGGAGAGCTGGGTGGACTGTCAGGCTTGTTGAGTGGCCCGATCACGATCACTGCCTCGACGCAAGGCGATCCGGAGTCGGATGTCTCGGGTGATGCTCAGATCACGGCCGGACCGCTCGATGTTCCTCTCACGTTCCGTACCAATGCTCAGGACACGTGGGTGCAGGTGGGGGACCAATGGTATGCCCTTGGCACGCCGCTTGATATCGACTTTGCTGGTCTTATTACATCCGCGGGAGCACTCAGCGAACTCGTCACAGATCCGAAGGCGGTCGCTGTTGAGGAGATTGGTGGTGTCAAGTCCGATCGTATCTCGGGCACGATTAATCCGAAGGCTGCGCTGATCGACAAACTTGGCTCGGCGGCGGATAATTTACCGCTCGATTTGACGGTGTTGGAGCAGGGTCGTGCCGAAGTGAGTGTTTGGGTGGGGCAAGATGATGGGGTTGTGCGCCGTGTTCAGGTGACGATTGGCGGTGCGGACGAGGCTGCGACGATGGGTAGTCTGATGATCGATCTTACGGTCGTACCAGCAGAAGCGGTGGTGGTTGAGGCGCCGAAAGATCCGAAGCCGATTACCGATTTGTTGATCTCGCTGCTTGGTGATGAGTTGGGGGGTCTTGGCGATCTTGGTGACTTGTTGGGTGGTGCCTTGACGAGTTTGAGTACATGAGCGAGACAATCGTCGCGTGCGTGCAGATGCATGCCGACCGGCCGGTTGTTGACAATCTTGCGGTGGCCGAGCGGCTTGTCGCGCGAGCCGCGGCGCGGGGTGCAGAGATCATCTCGCTGCCGGAGCGGTGGAACGGCACGGGGTCTGATGCTGTGATGATTGCTGCGGCCGAGTCGCTTGATGGTGAGACGGCGCAGGCGATGTCGAGCTGGGCGAAACAGCATGGTGTCTGGTTGCATGGCGGTTCGATTGGCGAGAACACCGAGCCGGGTGTGCTGGCGAGTAATACGACGCTGGTTTTTGATCCGGAGGGCAACCGCGTTGCGACGTACCGCAAGATTCACATGTTCGATATCGATGTTGAGGGTGCGGCGGCGCGCGAGTCCTACGCCAATAAGCCGGGCGAGCAGCTTGTGCTGAGCGAGATCGCTGGCTGGCCGGTGGGGCTGACGATTTGTTACGACGTGCGCTTTCCCGAGCAGTACCGCGAGCTTGCGTTGGCGGGGGCCGAGGCTTTTATGGTTCCGGCCGGCTTCACGATGGCGACGGGTCGGGATCATTGGGAGGTGCTGTTGCGTGCGCGTGCGATCGAGAATGCGGCGTACGTGATTGCTGCGAACCAGCATGGCTTTTGGGACGGCAGTGCGCGTTATGCGCGTTCGATGATTATTGATCCGTGGGGCGTTGTGTTGGCGAACGCGGGTGATGGCGAGGCGATTTGTGTGGCTGCTATCCGTCGCGATCGTGTTGCCGAGGTGCGGCGTCAGATTCCGGTTTTTTCTGCCCGTCGTCCCGATACGTATCACCTGTAGGGCTGCTATCCGTCGTGATCGTGTTGCCGAGGTGCGGCGTCAGATTCCGGTTTTTTCTGCCCGTCGTCCCGATACGTATCACCTGTAGGGCGGTGCGTCGGGAGGCTGCGCGGATCCGCGCGTGCTGCGCGCGATGGCTCGACCCCATATGTCCGCGGTAGTTTTCGCTTAGATAAGCCGAATCCCCGCTACCTCCCCGCATAGTTGAGCCATTTCCGGCCGGACATGGTGGGCCCGGGCCCATCATGTCCGGCCACTGTTTGTGGTGGTCAGGCCAATGCTCAGGACCAGCCCCGTATGGTTGAGCCATTTCGGGGTGGACATGGTGGGCCCGGGCCCATCATGTCCGGCTAAAGTGGTGGATGTTGAGGCGGATGGCAAGAGATTTTCGATGCGCAGCGCGACGAACCCGGCCTCGCGAGCCAGCCACCAAAACCTACTCGCGGTTGGCGTGGATGCTGCTCTGAATGTGCTGCAGCCTTCGCTCGGTGTCGTGCTGACGACGCGGGGACTGTGACGAACTGCAGGTGCACGCGCACGGCCTGGGTGCTTGTTGTGACGAGGCTCGTCTAGGCGGTGATTGTGTGGCCGGACATGATGGGCCCGGGCCCATCATGTCCGCACGCTGTTTGTGGTGGTCAGGCCAATGCTCAGGACCAGTCCGCATGGTTGAGCCATTTCTTGGTGGACATGGTGGGCCCGGGCCCATCATGTCCACCAAGCAGGCGGGTCAGTTGTTGAGTTCGCCGAACGCCGTCAGGATCGCGCGGGCCATCTTGACACCGAGTTCGTACTGATCGATCCGAAGGTGCTCATCCGGAGCGTGGATGCGATCGTTGGGGAGCGCGCAACCGGACAAGACGGTCGGTACGCCCTTCTTCGCCAGCGCCGTCACGAGCGGGATCGCGCCGCCCGAGCGCGTGACAGCGCACGGGAAGCCCGTCGCGCGCTCAATCGCCTCGCGTGCCAAACGAATCACCGGTAGTTCAGGATCAAACGCGGCACCCTCAGCCATGCCACGCACCACAAAGTCGAGTTCTGCCCCCTCCGGCAGTCGCTCGCGCAGCAGCCTCTGGACCGCGTCCCAGAACGCCGCAGCATTCTGACCACCAACGAGACGGAAAGAGATCGCCGCAGTCGCCTCGCACGGCACGATCGTACGATTCTGCCCCGCATCACGACACGTAATCGCATTAACATCAAATGTCGGCATCGCCGTCGTACGACGGTAGTAATCGGCAAGCGCGGCGTCGTCTCGCGGTGCGATGCCCGCGATAGCGAGCTCGCCGGCTGGGTCGGGCAGCGTCGCCCACGCTGCCTCTTCAAGCAACGACGCGGGCGCCACACCGAGCATCAAGGATTCGTGCAAGCGCCCATCCGGACCGGGAGTTAGGTCGGCGATCAAGCGGCTCAGCACGTGCGCCGCATTGAGCGCACCGCCGCCATACAGACCCGAGTGCGCATCGCGCACACCCGTACGCACCGTCATCGTGCCCGTAATCACACCGCGCACACCGGCTTCGATTGCTGGGTGGCCAGGCTCGACAAAGCCGGCATCGAAAACGAGTCCCGCGTCGTACCGATCATCCGGCTGTTGTTCGATCCACTCGATCACGGAATCGCCGCCGATCTCCTCCTCACCGTCCAACACGATTGTCAGATGCACGGGTAGTACCCCGTCTGCCGCCAGATCAGCAGCGCCCGCCAGCAGCGAGTGGAAGTTGCCCTTGTCGTCGCTCGCGCCACGCGCATAGAGCGCGCCGTCGCGGAGCGTAGGCTCGAAGGGTGGCGTCGTCCAGTCCGCAAGCGGCGCGACAGTTTGCACGTCGTAATGCCCGTAGAGCAGCACGCGCGGCGCGTGCTCAATGGAAGCCGGCAAATCACCGACGACGAGTGGGTTCGCCTGCGTCGGCACGACCTCCGCCGTGCCACCTGCAGCAATGATGCGATCACGCACCCAATTGGCCGCTGCAGCAAGATCGTCGGGCGAGCCATCGCCCGACGAGATCGATGGGATCCGCAGAAAATCGGATAGTTCGGTGATTAGTTCGTCGGTAGTGCGTGCCATGCGTGACTCCCGTGTGCGCGGCACGACGTAGGCTTCGCTAGCCGTCGAGGCGCGCCTAGTTGTATGGACGAAGAGAACACTACCCCGTCACGACCCTCCGTTGTTGCCGGCCTTGATGCAATCACGATTGCCTTCACGGAGACCGATGGTCTCGAGCAGGTTGCAACTCGGCTCGGTTCGACCTCTCCGATTGCGGTGCGCTGTGCCGAGGCAATCCTGCCGCTGGTGGTTGCAGCACTGCATCACGTGCGGCAGGATCAGGACCGCCCTGCGCTCTCGATCGTCGTCGCCGACGACGATCGGGCTCGCGAGCTAGCCGATGCGATTGTTGCCTTTGCGCCGGGCACGCCCGTCGCCTACCTACCGCACCGCGGCGTCGACTGGGGTTCGGGACTCGACCCATCGCCGCACCTCGTCGGCGAGCGGGCACACGCGCTCGCGGTGCTGGGCGAAGGCGGGATCGTCGCGGTCTCGGTCGAGGCATTGGTGGAGCGACTCCCGGGCCGCGCGACTCGCCCGACGGGCTTCAAGATTGAGCGCGGCGATTCGATTGATCGCGACCGGCTCGTCGCGCAACTCGTCGGCATGGGGTACGACCGCGTCGATGGCTCAGTCGATGAGCGTGGTCAGGTGTCGGTGCGCGGTGATGTCGTTGACATCTTTCCGACGACCGGGCGGGAGCCGGCCCGCGTCGAGCTGTTTGGGGACGAGATCGAGCGACTCTCGTCGTTTTCGATACTCACGCAGCGCTCGCTCGGGGTACTCGACTCCATCACGGTGCACCCCGCAGTCGACGGCGACGCTGGCGATGTCCCCGAGCGGCTCGGGGACGAGGGAGTGCACCTGCCCGAGGGGTTGGTCCCACTCGCACCCGAATTGTTGGCGGCCGGACCGCTGGTGTTGTGGGACGCCCCCGAGGTGCTGTCTGCGGGCCGCGAGCGCATCGACGAGATTGTCGGCTCCGCGCGGCGTGCCTACCTGACGCACGAGGCGCTCGACGAGACGCTCGAGAGCGCCCATCGGCTGGACATGTTGCCGGCTGGGCAGCCGATCGTTTTCGAGGGTCATCCACCCGCATTGGCGGCGCGTGGTTTGGCTGAGATTGAACGTGCCTTACAGGGTCTTGTGCGGCGTGACCTACGCGTGGTGCTCGCGTTTGCGCACGCAGGCGACGCGGACCGTGCCGTACGGCAGCTCAAGCGTGTTGATGTTGAGTGGCTCGCCGAGGGTGACGCCCTGCCAGATGCCGCAGGCGTGTATGCCGTTACAGCACCGCTGCGCCGCGGCATGGTCGCCTCGACGGCACGGATTGCGGTGATCGCGGGTGGCGCCTTGTTTCGCTCGCGTCGTTCGGCACCGTCGCGTGGCGGCCGTGTAATTTCCTCGTTTGGTGATCTTAAGCCGAGCGACATCGTTGTTCATGAAGACCATGGTGTCGGCCGCTTCGAGCACTTCGAGATGCGCACGGTCGGCGGTGTCACGCGCGACTATATCGATCTCGCCTTCCGCGGCGAGGACCGCCTCTACCTGCCGCACGAGCAGATCAGCAAACTAACGCGCTACGTCGGTGCGGATGGACGCGAGCCGCAGTTATCGAAGCTTGGTGGCAAGTCGTGGCTGCAGTTGAAGGCGCGAGCCCGCAATGCGGTGCGCGAGATGGCGGGTGAGTTGCTCGTGCTCTATGCGCAGCGCCAATCGATTCCCGGCGTGGCGCACTCCGAGCCAGGCGAGTTGCTGAAGCGTGTCGAGGAGGGCTTTCCGTACAGCGAGACAGACGACCAGGCGCGTGCGATCGAAGAGGTGATGGACGATCTCAGTCAGGACCGACCGATGGATCGTCTGATCTGTGGGGACGTCGGCTTTGGCAAGACCGAGGTGGCCTTGCGCGCCGCGGTGCGCGTGATCGAATCGGGTAAGCAGGTGCTGATGCTCGCGCCGACGACGATTCTCGCTCAGCAGCACGGTGCAACTTTCCGTAGTCGTATGCTCGACCTGCCGATTCGCATCGAGGTCGTCTCGCGTATGCGGAGTGCGAAGGAGACCAACGCGGCGGTTGCTGCCTTCCGTACGGGGCAAGTGGATCTGCTGCTCGGCACGCACCGTGTGTTGTCGCGGGATGTCATTCCCGCCGATCTTGGGCTCGTGATCATCGATGAGGAGCAACGCTTTGGTGTCGCTCAAAAGGAGCTACTGCGTCAGATGCGGACCGAGGTCGATGTGCTCGCGCTGTCCGCAACGCCGATTCCACGCACGCTGCACATGTCGCTCGCGGGGCTACGCGACATCTCGGTAATCGCTACGCCACCGCGTGGGCGGCGACCGATCCATACGCACGTTGGTGAGTATGACGACGAGCAGATTGCCGGTGCCTTGCGACGCGAGGTCGAGCGAGGTGGCCAGGCGTTCTACCTTCATAATCGTGTCGAGACGATCGACGAGGCCGCGGCGCACCTGCGCGAGTTGTGTCCCGAGTTGCGGTTCGGCATCGGCCATGGTCAGATGACGGAGCGTCAACTGGAGGGCGCGATGGCGTCGTTCCTGCGCGGCGACCACGACGTGCTCGTGGCGACGACGATTATCGAATCGGGCCTTGATATTCCGACCGCTAACACGTTGATTATCGAGCGTGCCGACCTGCTCGGCCTCTCACAGCTCTACCAGATCCGGGGTCGTGTGGGCCGCTCGGATGTGACGGCACACGCCTACTTGTTATACCCGGATGCGACCGATCTGACTGAAGAGGCCCGGGCTCGACTGGCGGCGCTCGCCGACTACACCGAACTCGGATCGGGTTTTCGCGTCGCGATGCGCGATCTCGAACTGCGCGGTGCCGGGAACTTGTTGGGCGATGAGCAGTCCGGGCATGTTGCAGCGATTGGCTTTGAGCTTTACTGCGATCTCCTCGCCGAAGCTGTTGCCGACCTGCAGGGTGTTGCCCCGGAGGCGATGGCAGCGGGGCCGCGTATTGATGTCGCGCTTGATGCCTACGTGCCAGCGGAGTATGTGGGCCTCGAGGCCGTCAAGATGGATGTCCATCGCCGGATTGCGCTCGCGACCGAGCTCGACCAGTTGCGCGATCTCGAGCTCGAGCTGGCAGATCGTTTTGGTCCGGTGCCCGAGCCCGTTGCCAATCTGATTGGCTTGCAAGAGTTGCGGCTAGTGGCGGCCCCGCTCGGCACGATCGCGATCCAAGTCCGCAAGGATGGTGTGCAGATTCGGGGCGCGCGCGTCACACTCGACGAGGTGCGGGCGCTGCGCGAACAATTCCCTGATCTCAAGGCAGGCATCGCGAAAGACGATGTGGGCTTGCCTCCGCAGGAATCCAGCACACTCCTCGAGCGGGCTCGCACGCTTGCCGATGCTATGATCGGTTTGCGTTCGGAGAGTTCCATTGAGGCCTAAAGCCATCGAGCGTTCCTCGTTTGATACTCACTTCTGGAGCCATTCCTCGTATGCGTAATCGTATCCCGCTCGTAATTCTGCTCGTCGGCCTCAGCTTCGCTGTTGCTGCCTGTGGTGGTTCTGATGCAGGCACGGCCGAGCAAGCGAAGCCAACGGTGCCCGCGGGTGCTGTCGCGATTGTTGGTTCGACGCCGATCACGAAGGCCGAGTTTGATGCACTCTACGACTCGGCAGTGAAGCAGCAGGTGGCGGCGGGACAGAAGGCGCCAAAGCAGGGTTCTGCAGAGGAGACGACGCTCAAGCAGCAGATTATCCAGAGTCTCGTGCAGAACGCCGAGATCGCGCAGGAGGCGAAGGCCAAGGGTGTCAAGGTCGATCAGAAGAAGGTTCAGGAAGACCTCACCGCATTTAAACTGCAGTGCTGCGAGTCGAAGCCGGCGAAGTACACCAAGTACCTCACGGAGCAGGGACTAACGGAGGAGCAGTTGCTTGCGCAGTTCGAATTGCGGCAACAGGCGCAGGCTCTCTACGACGATGTCACGAAGAACGTCAAGGTGACGGGTGACGATGCGAAGAAGCAGTACGACAAGGATAAGGCGGAGAAGTACACGACGGCACGCTCGCGCAAGGTCGCGCATATCCTGATTGACGTCGCACCGAAGGGTAAGGCGACGGCTGCCGATTGCACGAAGGCCGAAGATGTGCTGAAGCTGGTTGAGGATGGCGGCAATTGGAAGGCGCTCGTCAAGCAGTACTCGGCAGATCCTGGCTCGAAGGACACGGGTGGCGAGTACACGATCACGGATGATCAGAATTGGGATGCGGATTTCCGCAAGGCAGCATTCGCGCTGGCAGCCAACGGTGACCTTACGAAGCCGCCTGTCAAGTCCCAGTTTGGCTGTCACATCATCAAGGCGCTTGGTCCGATCATGCCCGAAACGGTGCAGGACTACAAGACCGTCGAGCAGCAGATTACGGACGGGTTGCTGCAGGAAAAGAAGGATGCGGCAGCGACGAAGTGGTTTGAAGGCGTGATGAAGTCATACGCAGCCAAGACGGCGTTCGCGAAGGGATACTCGCTTCCGCCAGTTGTCCCGGCGAGCACGACCACGACCACGACCGGATAACGCGTGACGCCCCGGCGCGTTGTCGCACTCGGCGGGGGCGACCCGGCGAGTGTGCCCGCGCTGGCACTCGAAGAGTTGCTGCAGGCGGGTGTTGCGGACGTGCGCGTCGAGCAGCCATTACGCGTGTTCTTGGAGCAGCGTGGCGTACGGCACGCTGCTGATGCGCAGTTGATTGCGACGGACGATCTCAACGCGTGGCGTCTCGTGCGTGCCGACGACACGCTCTCGTGCTCGCTCGCGTACGAGGCTCTCGCGACGCGTGCGACTGCGGTCGCGCTCGGATCGCTCTGGGAGATCACGGTGCGGCTGCGTCGTGAGTGCCCATGGGATCGCGAGCAAACGCCGGCCTCGATTGTGCCGCACACGATTGAGGAGGCATACGAGTTGGCCGATGTCGTCTTGGCGGGGCCGCCGGGGCCGAAGCTTGTCGACGAGCTCGGCGATCTACTGTTTCAGTCTTTTATCTTGTCGGTGATGACGCGCGAGGCGGGTGCGGGGGATCTCTCCGACGTCGCCCAGGGCATCGCCGACAAGTTGATTCGCCGGCATCCGCATGTCTTCGGCGCAGTAGAAGCTGTGACGAGCGATGCGGTGCTACATAATTGGGAGGGCATTAAGCGCGAGCAGGAGGGGCGCGAAGGCATCTTTCATGACATTCCTGCATCGCTGACTACGATGTTGGTGGCGCTGAAGACGCAGAAGCGCGCGGCTGCGATTGGGTTCGATTGGGTGGAGTGGTCGGGTGCCGAGGAGGCGCTGCGGTCCGAGCTCGCAGAACTCGTTGAGGCGCTGGAGCGGGATCCGGTCGATGGTCCCGAGGCTGCCCCCGCGGTGCGGGATGAGTCGGGCGACATTCTGTTTGCTGCGATCAACCTGCTGCGGCTTGTGAATGTCGATCCCGAGACCGCGTTGCGTGGCGCGACAGCACGGTTTCGCGCACGTGTCGAGGAGGCTGAGCGTCTCGCGATCGAGCAGGGCCTCGTATTTGTTGATCTCCCGCTCGAGGACCAAGAGCGGTACTATCGCGCCGCGAAGACTCGCCTAGCCCGCTAGGCCGCAAAGGAGCACGATGAGCGTAATCACCACGGTCCATGGACGCCAGATTCTCGACTCGCGTGGTAACCCCACTGTTGAAGTCGATGTGACGCTCGCGGATGGCTCGGTTGGTCGCGCGGCCGTGCCGTCGGGTGCGTCGACGGGTCAGTGGGAGGCCGTCGAGTTGCGTGATGGTGGCTCGGCGTGGGGTGGCAAGGGCGTGACGCAAGCTGTCAGCCATGTCAACGGTGAGATTCAGGATTGCCTACGCGGCATGGACGCGGCAGATCAAGGCGCGTTGGATGCGGCCCTGATCGATCTCGATGGCACGCCTGCCAAGGGACGGCTCGGTGCGAATGCGATTCTCGGCGCGTCCCTGGCAGCCGCGCATGCTGCTGCTGCGAGTGCGGGTGTGGAACTGTACGAGTGGGTGGGTGGTGCCGATGCCCATGTGCTGCCGGTGCCGATGATGAACGTCATCAATGGTGGTGCGCATGCAGATAATGCGCTGGATCTGCAGGAGTTCATGATCATGCCGGTTGGAGCCAGCTCGTTCGCGGAGGGCCTGCAGATGGGAGTCGAGACGTTCCATGCGTTGCGAGCGGACGTCAAGCAGCGGGGTCTGTCGACGGCGGTTGGTGATGAGGGTGGTGTGGCGCCCGACCTCGAGTCGAATGAGGCGGCGCTGCACTTGATCATGGGTGCCATCGAGCGCGCAGGCTACCGCCCGGGCGAAGACATTGCGATCGCCCTCGACCCGGCGATGACCGAGCTCTATGACGCGGCGGCTGGACTCTATCGTCTACCCGGAGACGGGCGCAACCTGACGTCCGAACAGATGGTGGAGTTCTGGATCGATCTCGCGGACCGCTATCCGATTGTGTCGATCGAGGATGGTTGCAGCGAGGACGATTGGGATGGGTGGGCATTGCTGACGAAGGCGCTGGGCGATCGCGTCCAGCTGGTCGGTGACGATCTGTTTGTGACAAATCCTGAGCGGTTGCGGATGGGGATTGAGCGGGGTGCGGCGAATGCGCTGCTCGTGAAGGTCAATCAGATCGGCACGCTCTCGGAGGCACTCGATGCAATTGCGGTGGCGCGGACGGCGGGGATGCGTTGCGTGATGTCGCATCGATCGGGCGAGACGGAGGACGTCACGATTGCGGATCTCGCGGTGGCTGCGTCGACGGGACAGATCAAGACGGGTGCGCCGTCGCGCTCGGATCGTGTAGCGAAGTACAACCGGTTACTACGGATCGAAGAAGCGCTCGGTGCGGCTGCGACGTATCCGGGTCGGGCAGCGCTCGCTCAGACGCTGTGATCTCAACTGTGCTCAGCGTCACTGGCAGATAGTAAGGGGCAGGAGTTACCGCTCGGCAAACGTACTATGGGGGTAAGGAGCCGAATTCCACGATTCGGTGGTACGCCCCATGGGTAATCAGACCGTTCGCTATAGGAAGCATCGCCAACGAGCAGCAATGCGACGGCGGAGAATTGTGCTGCTGCTGGTGTTTGGCATGGCTCTGGTGATTGTTGGCGGAGCGATGGCGTGGAACCGCGGCGTGGCAGGTGTTGCTGCGACGGGGGGTGCCAAGCTGGTGCAGAAGGCGGATACGGCGTCTCTATCGGGTGCGGGGGGTAGCGATGCGAGCGACGAGAGTGCCACGAGTGCGCCGGCGGATTCGGCAGACGCACAAGAGCGGGTGCCGGCGGTTGCGTGGCCGGATTGGAAGCCAACGCCGCAGGCACAGAAGGCAATTGACACGGCGATGGCGAATGGTCGACCGCCGCAGTTCCTGGTTGCGTCGTTTGATGGGGCGGCGGATATTCGTATGTACCGACGCTGGTTGGCGCTTGCGGAGGAGACGGGTGCACGCTTTACGTTCTTTGTCACTGGTATCTACATGTTGTTGCCCGAGTTTAAGGATGCCTATCAGCCGCCGCGTATGTCGCGGGGATTTTCGAATCTCGGTGGCTATGCGGAGTTGGCTGGCAATCGTTCTGCGCGGCAGAATCTGCGTGATAATTGGCGGGCTTTTGATCGTGCGCGCATGATGGGGAATGAGATCGGTTCGCATTACGTGTCGCATATTTGCGAGCAGTCGGATGCCTGGTCGGAGGCCGATTGGGTCAGTGAGCAGTCACAGTGGGAGCGGTTGATGCTCGATGTCAACGCTGTCAATCGTTTGAACCCGCCGATTTCGTCGATTATCACGAAGGCCGATTTTCATGGTGGTCGTACGCCGTGTCTCAATGGCAATAAGGATCTGTTGTTTCCGGCGATGAAGTCGATGGGGTTCGAGTATGACTCGAGCGAGACGGGCATTCTTGGCCAGTGGCCGGTGCGCAAGCATGGCTTGTGGAGTTTTCCGTTGCCAACGATTCCGCGGGTCGGGTCGAAGTACGACACGTTGGCGATGGATTACAACTTCTACGTCAATCACGGCAAGACGAGTAGTCCGGCGCAGGCGGCGAAGTATGCGGACTTGACGTATCGGAGTTACATCGGAGCATTGCGTGGGCTCTATCGGGGTACGCGTGCGCCGCTAGTGATTGGCTCGCACTTTTCTTCGTGGAATCTCGATGCCTACAACACGGCACTCGATAAGACGCTGCGTGAGGCCTGCGCGATGCCCGAGGTGGCGTGTGTTACCTCTATTACCCTGGCCCGCTGGCTCGACCAGCAGTCGCCTGCGAAGATTGCCAAGTGGCAGGCGGGTTCGTTTAAGGCGGGCTAGCGGTTGTTTGTCGAGAACGGTGTTTCGCCGGGGAAGATGTAGCCGCGGCGACGCGCTTCACGCACCAGCATCTCGCGTGTGCCGAGTGCATCGCGTTCCTTGACCACCCGCTGCTTCAAGGCTCGCGCGCTCTCGAGTTGTGCACGCGCCGTTGTCAACTCGGTCTGGGCCGAACGGTAGGTCCGAATTGGCTGTACGAAGAGGACTGCAACCACAATCACGATTCCGATCAGGATCAGCTTCTTCACGCCCCAACGTTTCGCCATCCGTGCGGTGGCTCCTCCCGCGTAGTCTTTGGCCGTGATCGACGTCAGCGACCTCGCACGACTCGAACAGCAACTCGGCCGAGCGCCCTACCCGCCAACGCGCGTCGCCTGTCGCTGCTCGGCTGGCTGGCCTGTCGTTGTCGAGCAGCCACCCGTCACGCCCGACGGCACACCATTCCCGACTGTCTATTGGCTGTCTTGTCCTGGTCTGATCGCTGCTGTCTCGGTGCTCGAGTCGGCGGGTGGGGTGAAAGCACTTGAAGCACGACTGAAGGATGACGTCGAATTGGCTGCAGTCTTCGATCTGGCAATGGATCGACATCGTTACTTGCGACCCGAGTACCAGCTTGGCATTGGCGGAGTACGTGCGTCGCGTGGCGTCAAGTGCCTCCACGCACACGTCGCTTTTGCTCTTGCTGCGCCACCCTATGAGATCGGCGACCAGCTTTTGGCTGCTGCTGGCGGTCTGCCAGCGACGTGTTGCATGGAGCAACGGGCATGAACAGCAATCCGAAAACGGAGGTTGCGCTTCAGGCCTGGGGCGAGGCTCCCCGTACTGCTCGGCGGGTGCGCGCTGGGCTTGACGCGCGCGGGCTCGGCGCCTTCGAACGAGCGTATGCAGCGGTCTATGGCGAGCTTGTTCGGCGAGTCGGACAGTCCTTTACGCTCGACCAGCTCGCGGATGCTTGGCGCGAGGCGGATCGTTGGGCTCCAGATGTGGCCCTCGATGCGGCCAAGCCGATGCCACCACCCCGCTCAACACCACTGCTCGTTGACCTCGCCTGTGCCCGCTTGCAGCGTGTCGCTCGTGACGCGCGTAGCGAACGGTAGGTGTTCTGCCTAGGGATCAGGCTCGTTTTCGTGGTGGCGTCCGCCCCCACCACGAAACGGTTAGGACGCGTCGCTCTCGCTTTGGTTCTCGGCATCCGCAACGGGCAGCAGGTCGAGTCTAATTCCCGTCGCGGTGACGGTGATCGTCCCGCCTGTTACCTCGCTCCAATGCTCGCGATAGTCTGCGAGTTCGAGGACCGAGGCGTCGATGCGAATCGTGACGCCGTCTGCTGCGTGTTCGAGCGTGGCCGGCACAATCACTTCGCTCGTCGAGCGTCCGCGGCCACGGCCACCACGGCGACCACGCCGACGACGCTTGGTGGGCGCATCGTCTAAGCCATCGTCCGTCGCTTCAGCCGCGTCCGCAGTTGCCGCGGCAGCGGCAGGCTTCTTCTCGGCAGCGGCAGGCGTTGCCTTGGCCGCGGCAGGCTTCTTCTCGGCGGCTGCACGGGGAGCGCGAGTGCGGCTAGCCGCCGCCGGGGCCGGTGTTTCGTCGGGACGCAGTAGCCCCTGCTGGCGGCGGAACGAGGCAATCAGTGCTGGCGTTGATTCCAGTTGATGCGCAATCCAGATGTCGGTGACGCCTTCTGCGACCCACGTACGGATCTGGTTGAGCTGGGGTTTCAGCGAGGTGTTTCTGCGAGCCATCCGTGGAGGGTATACCGCCCAGCGGTTTTGACCCGTCAGGCACCGAAGGCAGAGCGCAGTGTCTGGAGCGAAAGGTACGTAAAGGTGCCGATCATGGCGAGCAGGATCAGGACGATCACGATGAAGCGAAAGCGCGCGTGGCGGCGCGCCGAATCGCGCACTGTATTCGCTTCGCGTTCGGCTTTTGCCAGCGCCAATTCGAGCTGCAACTCCACTTCGAGAGAATGATCAGCGGCGGTGGGTTCACTGGGAGTTAATGGCACGGCAATACGGTAGCGATCGCGCTTACAGCTCGCCCCATAAAAGGGAAAGCTGGGATAGAGTGGAATACGAATGTTCCCTATGTTTCGTGTCCGTCTCCTATCCGCGCTCCTCGCTGTTGTCGTACTCCTGACGATCAGTGGCGTTGCCGCAGCTCAAGATCCGGCAGGCGTTGCTGTACCTGGCACGCTGGTTGCCGGCGTCGATATCTCGGGGATGGATTATGCGACTGCGGTTGCCACGCTCAATGGCGCCTTCAACCAGCCCATTCAACTGCAGGTTGGAGAACAGACGTATTCGGTCAGGAATGGTCAGCTCGGTTTGCGACTCGCGATCCCGGCGGCTGTCAGCGAGGCGCTGGCACGCACCGCTGCGGGTAACACACCCGTTACGTATACGAGTTCGGAACGGCAGCTGCAGAAGCAGGTTGCGCGAATTATGCGGGCCGCCTCGACCGCGGGTGTGCCTGCGACATGGTCGCTTGGTGTCACGCGTCCAAAAATCGTGGGGGGAACGGCAGGCCTGGCACCGAATCAGAAGCTCGTGGAGGAGCAGATCGAACGTGCCATCGGGCAGCCGCTGCTGCGGGCGCAGCAGGATCCGATTGCCCTTGTCGCTTCGAAGGTGAGGACGAGGCTCGCCGATCTTGGCTATGTCATTACGATTTCGAAGCAAGAGCGGCTGCTGCGCCTTTGGGCTCCTGTGCGGAACGAGGCAAAGGTCGTGCGGACGTGGAGAGTCGCTCTGGGTCAGCCGGAGTACCCGACACCGACGGGTTCATTCAAGATTGTCGTTATGCAGAAGGATCCGTGGTGGATACCACCCGCTTCGGATTGGGCGAAGGATGAGGAGCCGGTTCCGCCGGGTCCTGATAATCCGCTTGGAACGCGCTGGATGGGGCTTGATCGCCAGGACATAGGTATTCATGGCACACCAGATTCGGGCTCGTTGGGCCAGTATGCCTCGCATGGCTGCATCCGTATGCTTATTGCATCGGCAGAGAAGCTCTATAGCATGGTGGAGATTGACACGCCTGTGACCATCTTCTAGATTCGGTCGCCGCCCTTAGACTGAGGGTAGTGAAGCGTGTTGTGATTATTGCTGTGGCCGTTGTGCTGCTGGGGTTCGGGGCTGTAGTTGTGCGCGCCGTAATACGGGCGTCGGGTGCGCAGTCCTTTCCGGCAGCCGTCGCGTCGGGCGCATTGCCGGTGGCGCCCGAATTTGTGTTGCCCCAATTGGATGGCAGCGGCTCCTTGGCGCTCACATCGCTGCGGGGCAGTGTTGTGGTCGTCAACTTTTGGGCGTCGTGGTGTGACCCGTGTAAGGACGAGGCACCGATCCTGCAAGACTTTTGGGTGACGGATGCCCAGCCGCAAGGTGTTGCGTTTGTCGGGGTCAATACGCAGGATCTGAGTGATGACGCGCGCGCGTTCGCAAAGGCGTACGGGTTGACCTTCCCATTTGTGCATGACGATGGCGGTGGTGTTGCGCGGGCGTGGGGTGTGGGTGCCCTCCCCGAGACGTTCGTGTTGGATCGGCAGGGGCGCGCCGTGCGGTGGTTTCCGGGCGTGGTTTCGGCGGCTGACCTGCGGGCGGCGATTGCCGAGGCGTCGAAATGATCCGCCGTGTGCTGCTCTTGCTCTGCGTCGGGGTAGCGCTGTTTCCGGTGGTGGCGGTGGCGGCGCAGCCGCAGTTTTCGATGGTGGAGATCGAGTCCGAGTTGATGTGCCCGACGTGTCAGATGCGCCTCGATATGTCGCAGAGTCCGGCGGCCGATCGCATTCGCGCATTCGTTGAGGCGAAGCGTGTGCAGGGCTGGTCGAAGGAGCAAGTCAAAGCTGCGTTGGTCGCCGATTTTGGTCCGTCGGTGTTGGCCGCCCCACCGGTTGCTGGTTTTGGTTTGGTGGCGTGGTTGATGCCGGCGCTGTTCGTGATCGGGGGTGTCGCGTTGGTGGTGGGCTTGGCGCTGGTCTGGCGCGGGCGTCGCTCGGGCGCTCGCAGTGGCGCGGCGACGATAATCGAGCCGGGACTTGACGCCCGGGTCGACCAGGAGTTGCAGCGCTTTAGCGACGAGCAGCGCTGATGGCACGCAGCAGGTTGGGAGTTGCCTCGGGTATAGTGCCAGCACAAAAATCAACACGGAGCGTATCGTGACGTACGTAATTGCTGAGCCTTGTATTGACACCAAAGACCGGTCTTGTGTGGATGTCTGCCCGGTTGATTGCATCCATGAGAGTGATCGAATGCTGGTGATCGATCCCGATGAGTGCATCGATTGTGGTGCCTGCGAGCCGGAGTGCCCCGTCGAGGCGATCTTCCCGGAGGACGCGGTGCCGGTTAAGTGGGAGGCGTTTACGAAGATCAACTACGCCTACCCTGAAAGCATGGACGCCGTCAACAAGCTGGTAGCGGAACGCGTCGAGGCATCCCCACCCGAGCACCTTTCCGAGGCGTCCCCGCCCGAGCCCGTTTCGTAAGGGTGACTCCGAGGGGCGCGACGGTATTCCGTGGCCCTTGAGCTGATTATCGGACCGGCGCATGCCGGCAAGATTGCTGCGCTCTATGAGCGCTACTTGGCCGAGCTCGCCGCGGGGCGTGCCGCGTCGCTGGTCGTGCCAGACGATGCTGCGAAGGCGGTCACTGAGCGTGAGTTGCTGGCGCGTTCGTCGGCGATTGTTGGCGCTGATGTGGTGACCTTCGACATGCTGTTCGAGCGGATTCTCCGCGCGACGGGGGATCAACGCGTGTTGCTACGCGGTGCGGCTCGGCAGGTGTTGTTGCGACGCGTGCTACCCACCGCGCCCGATTCGTTGGGTGCGCGCTTCGATCGGCTTGGTTCGGCGCTGCTCGATCCGGTTGCCGTGCGTGCGGCCGGAGATGCTGCGCTGGCGGATCTGTATACGGCGTGGTGGGCAGCGATGGATGAGGCAAGTGTGGTGGATCGTGGTCGTCTGCGGTTGCTCGCGATCGAAGCGGTGCGGGGCGACCTGGCAGCTTGGGCGGCGGGTGAGGCGCTGTTCGCGCAGGGTTTTGATGATCTCAGTGCTGCGCAGGAGGCGTTGTTGGTGACGCTTGCGCAGCGAGCACGTGTCGTTGCGAGTCTGCCCTACGAGGCGGGGCGCGGTGTGTTTTCGGTGCTGACGCCGGTGATTGGACGATTGGCGGACTTGGCGGGTACGGGTGGTATCACCGAGTTGCCGGCGGGAGTCTTTCAGCGCGCACCAGAACTCGCCGCGTTGGAGCGTCGTTTTGGTGAGGCCGATCCTGATCGTTGTGCGCCGCCGCCGATCGGTAGCAGTATCGAGACGGCTGAGGTGGAGGGCGAGCGGGGTGAGGCCGAGGTTGTCGTGTCGGTGGTGGCGCGGGCCTTGCGGGCTGGCGTGCCGGGCCGGCGTATTGCGATTATTGCTCCTCGGGGCGGTGCCGATCGGTCACGTCTTGCACGACAGTTGCGCGAGGCGGGCATGGAGGTCGCGAGTGCGGATCAGCCAGTGCTTGCGAAGACCACGTTTGGTCGCGCATTGGTGGCGTTGCTGGGTTTGGCTTGGGCGGACCAGCCAACGGATGCTGAGCGCCTGATCTGGCTGCGTTCGCCGTGGAGTGGTGCTCCTGCCCACCTGGTCGAGCGCTGCGAGCGTCCAATGCGGCGTTCCTTGGAGACGTTCGAGAATGCGATTGAGAAGGCGGGCGAACCGATCTTGCGTGCCCTTGCGCTGCCGGCGGGTTCGCGGGGCGGGACCTCGCCGTTGGCAGAGGTGGCTGCTGCAGTGCGTGGCATGCTGCTGCGGGCGCATGGGGATCGTGCGCCGGGAGTGACGCCAGTGTTGCGCGACGATTTGGCGGTTGCAGCGGCGGTCTTGTCGCTTGTGCGTCGGTTGGAGTTGATTGCGCCGAGTCCGACGCGTGAGGAGTTGCGCGAGTTGTTGCCGGGGATCACGGTGCAGGGTCGCCAGACGCATGTTGATGCGGTGCGTCTGCTCGATCCGGGTTCGGCGCGCACGATCGATGTTGATGTTGCGGTTGTGATTGGACTCGAAGAGCCGATGTTTGGTGTGGGTGCGTCGGCGGCGCAGGATCCGCTGGTTGTTACGCCGGATCAGAGTGAGATCGCGCACCACCTGGTCTATAGCGCTGTGACGCGTGCGCGTCAGCGACTCGTGCTCGTGCGGCGCGTGGCCGACGATGAGGGTAAGCCGTTGGCTGCGACTGCGATTTGGGAGGATCTTGTCGTGGCGGCGGGCGAGCAACCGCTTGCATATCGCCGACGATTCTCGGATGCAGTGCTGCCACTGGCCGAGGCTCCTACGGTGCGTGACCGTGCACGTAGCATCGCCTATCTGGCTGCGACGGATCGCGCGGAGGCGTATCGGCTGGCGGAGCTGGCGGGCGTGTCGGGTGCACTGCGGCGAGCCCTTGCAGCGCAGCGTCGCGGCACGCGCCTGGTCGATCCGCGCAACCTTGAGCCGCTGCGGGAGCGCAACATGTTTGGTGTCACGGAACTTGATCGCTTCGGTGATTGCTCACAGATCTGGTTTGTGGAGCGTCGTCTCTTGCCGAAGGTGATCGATTCGCCGATCGATAATCGGCTGCGGGTTGGCACGCTCGCGCATACGGTGCTCGGGCGTTTCTACAAGGAGGTGCCGGCGCTGCTAAAGACGACGGTGATTGGGCCGAACGAGGCGGAGCGTGCGGTTGTGGAGATGCACCGCATCGTTGACGAAGAGGTCGCTCGGGTACGTCCGATCGTGACGGGCGACGTGCTCTCGCTGGAGTTGTTGCGTTGGGGACTACGGCGCGACCTTGCCCGGCTCGTCCAGCAGGCTGCACGCAACGAGGCGCCGCTCGTACCGACGGAGTTCGAGGTCGCATTTGGTGGGCGTGCGGCACAGCAGGGACGTAAGGATGGGTTGGATGTGGGGCCGGCGCGCGTCTCGGGCAAGATCGATCGCATCGATGCTGATCCAGCCTTTACTGCACGTGCGATGGTGGTCGATTACAAGACCAGCGCGATTAGTACGGGTGCGGAGATTATGCGCGAGAGAAAGTTGCAGATTCCGCTCTACCTCTTGGCCTTGCGCGAGGTACTAGGACGTGAGCCCGTTGGGGGTGTCTTGGTGTCACTGCGTAAGGGCCAGGTGCGGGGCATTGTCGATGCTAGTCAGGAGGATGTCTTGCCTCCGACGATTGCGCGTGAGGATCGTTTAGAGCACGCGGACTTTGAGGCGGCGCTGGAGGCTGCGCGTACAGAGGCCGGTGTTCGTGTCGAGCGAATTTGGGTAGGCGATGTGCAGCACGATCCCACGCGAAGGGTCATGTGCGACAAGTTTTGCGAGTACAGCGGCATCTGCCGGGTGAGGCCGTGAGTAGCAGCGCTCCGCGTCCCGCGCTCTCGCCAGCGCAGTCCGCTGCTGTGCATGCGCCGGACGGCGTCTTTGTCGATGCGGGCGCTGGTTCGGGCAAGACGACGGTCCTTGTTGAGCGTTACATCCGTTCGGTGACGGATCGCAACCATTTGCCGTCGCAGGTGCTGGCAGTGACGTTTACGACGCGCGCGGCGGGAGAGCTGCGCGAGCGGATTCGTGCTCGTCTGCGAGGGGAGCAGCGCGAGGATCTGATTCCCCTCGTCGAGGGTGGCTGGATTGGCACGATTCATGCAGCCTGTCGCAAGATCCTCGCCGAATTTCCCGAGGAGGCTGGGCTGACGCGTGGGTTGCGCGTCGCCGACCAGGTCGAGACGGTGCTGCTGCGTGATGACGCCTTCGAGCAGGCCTTGACGGGAATGCTGCACGAGTTGGGCGACGACGGATTGATGCTGGTTGCGTCCTATGGGCGTGAGCGCCTGCGTGATGTCGCCACGGGACTGCTCGTGGGTGCGCGAATTTACGGGCTGCCGCCAGTGGCACCCGTCGGCAGGGCGACGATGGCGGACTTGGCGATCGCCATGGCCGAGGTGCGGGCGGCGGCCGAGGAGCTGTCGGTTGCGGGAACCGATTCGAATCAGGCTACACGTCGTCGTCAGGCGGCACTCGATCTGCTCGACCTCTTGGCGGGAGATCCACTGCCGCTCGAGTTGGCGGATCTCTCGGTCTATGCTCTCGGTAGTGCGGCGTACAAGGCGCAAATTGCTGCCTTGGAGTTTGCTGCGCGCGACATTGTTGCGACGTCGATGCACGCGCCGTTGCAGGTCTTGTTGGACCGTTTTGCTGCGGCGTACGATACGGCCAAGCAGGCCGTTGGCGCTGTTGATAATGATGATCTCCAGTTGCGCACACGCACGCTGCTTGAAAGCAATGCGTTCGTGCGCGGGACGCTCCAGGCGCGCTTCAAGGAGATCCTCGTGGACGAGTTTCAGGACACGGATAGTCTGCAGAACGCAATCATCAGCCTGTTGCGCGCGCCGACTACTCCGATGCTTGTTGTTGGCGATGAGCAGCAGGCGATCTATGGCTTTCGCGGTGCCGAGGTCGAGGTGTTTCGAGCCGAGCGTCATCGGGCCAACGGCGATGATCTCGTGGAGGTTGTCTCGCTGCACGAGAATTATCGTTCGATTCCGCCGGTACTTGCCGCGATCAACGACATTTTCTCGCGCGAGGAGCGGTTTGCCCATCGACCATTGACGGCGAGCCGTAGCCACGCTGGGACGGAGCCCGTGGTGGAGCTTCTGATTGGTGCGGGCGACTCGATCGACGAGGCGCGCCAGATTGAGGCGACGTTGGTCGCGCGCCGTCTGCGCGAACTTGTCGACGCGGGTCAGTGCCGTGCGGGCGAGATTGCTGTGCTGTTTCGGGCGGGTACGCGCGCGCCGATCTACGAGCAGGCGCTGCGTGCTGAGGGTCTGCCGACGGTGTCGTCGACGGGACGCGGCTTCCTCCAGCGCCAGCCGGTAGCGGACATTGTCGCGATGCTGCGGGTGTTGTGGAATCGCTACGACGATCTGGCCCTGCTGACGTGTCTTGCGTCGCCGATGGCGGGTGTTTCGAACGATGGCTTGGCACTGATGCGTGCTGCGGTGGAGTGGGAGTTCTCAGACGCGCTCGAGAACCTCGGCCCCGTTGGACTCAAAGATGATGATTTGGCGCGTGCGATTACGTTGCGCGATGCAATTGCGCGGCTGCGGCCACTCGCAGGGAGGTTGGGTCTCGGTGATCTCGTTGGGTCGATTGTCGCGGAGACGCGTTACGACCTCGCGATGCTGGCTTTGACTGATGGCGCGGAGCGGATGGCGAACTTGGAGAAGTTGCGTCGCGTGGCGGGGGCCTACGACCAGGCGCGAGGCCCCGACCTGGCAGGCTTCGTTCGGGCGATCGAGTCGGGTCGGCTCGATCGCGAGTTGCAGACGGAAGGCGTGATTGCGTCAGAAGATGACGATGCGGTGCGACTCCTGACGGTGCACCAATCGAAGGGCCTCGAGTTCTCTGTCGTGGTGGTTGCGGACACGGCTGCACGGATACCTGCCGAGGGTCGTCCGGCGCTGGTTACGGCTGAGGGAGTGTCGGCTGCGATTGTGCCTGCGACGACGAATGCGCGGTGTGCGACGCGTGCGCTGGAGTCGGCGATTGCTGCAGCGCGCGAGGCAGGTGAGCGCGAGGCGCAGCGTGTCACATACGTGGCGTGTACGCGGGCCGAGAATCGGCTGATTATCAGTGGTGCGTATGGCGGCAAGGTGGCAGCGGGCTCGACGCTGGGCTGGCTGCTTGGTCTGATCGACGACGACGGCGCGATCGGTACGCGCGTGCTCGAGCTCGATACTGCGCGGATCGCGGTGGAGGTTAGCGATCAGCAGGTCGGGCCACTGTTGCCGCCACCGGCCCATGAGGACACGGTGGAGTTCGTGCTTGACGATGGTGGTCCACAACTGGCGTTTGATGTCGATGCGGTTGGCACGACGAATGGCGAGACAGAGGCAGAACTTGTGCCGTTGCGTCCACTACCGGCCGCGGACGAGTGGTTGGCGCCCGTGCTGTCCTACTCTGCGCTCGATCGGTTTGAGCGCTGCGCGTACCGCTTCCACGTCGAGTACATGCTTGGTGTCTCCTCGGGACAGGCGGGTGGTGCCGCGGCAGTCGGTAAGGCGGTGCATGCGGCGATCGAGCTCGGCGAGGACATCGATGCGGGTGTGTTGCTGTTGGAGGAGGATGCCGAGGCATCCGTGACCGACCAGCAGAAGGCGCGCGATGCGCTGCGACGCTGGCTGGCCTCGCCGATGCAGGCGCGCTTCGCAGGGCTCGCCGACGTGCGGCACGAGCAGGCTTTCCTGTTGCGGCTCGGCGCGGCGACAGTGACGGGGCGCTTCGATCTGACCGCTGTCGATGGTGATCGGCTCGTTATTGGCGACGTCAAGGTCAGTGGGCTGCATGGCAAGACGCCGGACGAGCGTCGCGATCACGGGTACGTGGTACAGGAAGAGGTCTACGCGCTCGCAGCGCTCGAGTCGGGGTATGGCTCCGTCGAGGTGTTGTACCAGTGGCTGGGCGACGACGAGGCGGCGGGCGTGCTGGCAGCGCGCACGTACGACGCGCACGAGCGCGTGGCGCTGCGGGATCGGCTCGAGGCACGCGCCGCTGCTGCGTTGCAGGGGCCGTGGCGTGCGACGCCGTCGAAGCAGTCGTGTCCGGACTGTCCGGCGCTCGGCATGCTGTGCGCGGGCATGGATCTCCGTGCCTAAGGTGACGCGCACGAGTGCGCCGCCGGCGCGGGCCCGCGCGATCGTGCGGCGGCTGCGGGCCGAGTATCCGGATGCCAAATGCTCGCTGACATTTCGCTCGCCATGGGAGTTGCTGGTGGCAACGATCCTGTCTGCACAGTGCACCGACGATCGCGTCAATCAGGTTACACCCGGGTTGTTTGAGCGGTTTCCGACGCCTGAGGATTTTGCGGGGGCAGCGCAGGCGGATGTCGAGGAGGCGATCCATTCGACGGGGTTCTTCCGGAACAAGGCGAAGTCACTGATTGGTGCCGCGCGCTGCGTGCTGCACGAGCACGGTGGCGAGGTGCCGCGCACGATGCAAGAACTCACGCAGGTGCCAGGGGCGGGGCGTAAGACGGCAAACGTCGTGCTCGGCAACGCCTATGGTCTTGCCGAGGGCATCGCGGTCGACACGCACGCATCGCGCCTGTCGCTGCGCCTTGGACTGACCGACACGGTCGAGCCTGTCAAGGCCGAGCGAGAGTTGATGCAGATCGTGCCGCAGCGAGAGTGGACCGATTGGACGCACCTGTTGATTGCGCATGGCCGTGCTGTGTGCACTTCGCGCAAGCCGCACTGCGATCGATGCGTATTGATCGATCTGTGTCCGACGGGCATGCAGGAGCGGCGCCAGTCCGCGCGCTCTACGCGCCTCACGTCGCGCTGAGGTGGTGGCAGGATCGGGGCATGGATCGCCTCGATATCGAGCTCTATATAGAACGGCTCACACGCTACGCCGCGCGGGCGGCTGACGAGCTCGCGGATGCGCGCCTACGGCAGGCGTGGTGCGAGCTCGAGCGTGATGCGCGACCGTCACTGAGCCTTGCAGATACAGAACGGTTGGAGGCAATTGGTCTCTTGGTGTCGCCCGCCTCGGTGGTCACGACGGCATGTTGCGTGGTGGAGCGTGGTGACGACCTTGCCGCGATCCATCGACTCCAGATCGTGGTCGAGCGTATCCGCAGGGAGGCGCGTCAGCTGGCTGCGGGGGCAACGGCGACGAGGAGTCCACCGTCGCTGTCGTAGGCGGGGAAGATGTCGCAGACCACCCGCTTTTCGATGCCCGCCGCGTGTTGCATGGTTGCGGCCTTGTCGAGTTGGCGCACACCCCACTCAAGCGCGGTGCCGATGGGATCGGTCTCGTCGGCGAAGGTCAGACCGACGGCGCTGCGGATGTCTTGCCCAATCAGCGTCTGTTCCTGCCGCCCCGTCACCTCGAAGAGGCCCTTGCCCGCCGCGAGTATACGTGCCTCGCTATCGCAGACCACGAAACCGGCGCCGGCTCGCGGAAAGTAGTCCTCTAAGAGTTGGAACATAAAGCCGAAGCCGCACTGATGACAGCCGAGCGCCTGGTGTGAGAGGCCTTCATGACCATCCTCGTCGAATGAGCGCGTTTGGCAATTAGGGCAGATGAAGTACGGCACGAACTAGGCGACTTTGGAGGCCTGCTCGCGCGCGACAGTCAGCCAGCGCTCAGCGTCGAGTGCGGCCATGCAGCCATCGCCGGCTGCGGTCACGGCCTGACGGTAGACGTGGTCAGCGACATCGCCGGCGACAAACACGCCGGGAATTTTGGTCGCCGTCGAGCCGGGCTGTTGGATCAGGTAGCCGTTTTCATCCATCTCGAGCACGCCGACAAACAGTGCGGTAGTGGGATCATGCCCAATTGCCACGAAGAGGCCCGTGCATGGGATCTCCTTGGTGGCGGTGCCGTCGGTCTCGCGCAGGCGTAGGCCACTGACCGCATCCTCGCCGAGTACTTCCTCGACGACGTAGCCAAGCTCCCAGGCGATCTTCGGGTTAGCGCGAGCGCGCGCCTGCATGATCTTGGAGGCGCGCAGCTCCTCGCGGCGATGGACGATCGTCACCTTGGCGGCGAACTTGGTTAGGAAGGTCGCTTCCTCCATCGCGGAGTCGCCGCCCCCCACGACCACAACTTCGTGCTCGCGGAAGAAGGCACCATCGCAAACGGCGCAGTAGGAGACGCCTCGGCCTTGCAGGCGCTGCTCGGAGGCGAGCCCAATTTGGCGTGCGGTCGCACCGGTCGCGACGATCACTGCGCGCGCCTGGATCGTTTCGCCGCTGACATCAAGCTCGTGCGGCGTCGTCATCGGGTCGTTCGAGAAGCGCACGGCGGTGACGTCTTCGGTGCGGAACGTGGTGCCGAAACGCTCAGCTTGCGCGCGCATCTCTCGGATCAGTTCCGGACCCATGATGCCGTTTTCGAAGCCAGGGTAGTTGTCGACTTCCGTGGTGATCATCAGCTGGCCGCCAGCGGCGTAGCCCTCGATCACGACGGGCGCGAGGTCACCGCGCGCGGCGTACAACGCAGCCGTATAGCCGGCTGGTCCGCCGCCGATGATCGCAAGCTCATAAATTTCGTCGTTGGCCATGTCTGTGGTCCCTTGCCTGTCGCGTTATATCTGGTCTTACAAACGCCGCCATCACTAGCGACATTCCTATTGTCTCGCATCGTCCGGCGGTGCAGCGTCAGCGGGCTCGTCGGCATGTTCAGCACGAAACCATTCCTGGCAGCGTTCGCACCAGACGGTCTCGTCGTCACTGACGTGCCCGAAGAACGATCCGATCGGCTCGCCGCAGAACGGGCAAAATCGAGGTCGGTCGGTTGGTCGGTCGCTCAATGCGTCGCCGTGTACGGATCCGCGGTCCAAGAAAGGACCATGAGTGCGTCTCCTACGAGACGAATGCGAGCATTGATGGTGTGCGGCTGAGGTGCGGCCGCGAGGGTCGCAAGGCGCGCGTCAGGAGCGAGTGCAGGTGCAGGAGCGTGGGGAGCGCGGACCGCGGCGGTAACACCGTCCCCGGCGAGCAGCGGCCCCCCGGGGTCATCGAAGAGCGCGACGTGCACCAGGACGTCATAGAGGTGTTGCTCCGCCGTGTCGAAGAACGCTTCGCGGAGCACTGCCAAGCGGGTACCGGCAGTGACGATCAGACCTGTCTCTTCGGCTGTTTCGCGACGCGCCGCAGTAAGTGGATCCTCGCCGGCTTCGATGTGGCCACCAGGTAGCGCCCAGTAGCCGACCGAAGGCGCGTGGCCACGCTCGATCCAGACCACACCTTCAGTCGTGCGAATCACGGCGAGTGCGATCTCGAGCACCTCTGGATTGTAGTGCGCCACCCGTGTGCAACCGGATTACCCTCCGATGGCGCTGGTAGGTTGAGTTGTCCGCCATGTCCCGCTACAAGAACGAGCTCGGTAGGTCCTCGCCCCTCAAGGGCGTGCTGCCGGGTTTTCGCGCGCGGGACGGTCAGTTGCGATTGGCGGACCAGATTGGTGGCACGATCGACCACGGTGGTGTCCTTGTCGCGGAGGCAGCGACCGGCATTGGCAAGAGCCTCGCCTATCTCGTGCCGGCTGCGATGAGTGGGCGGCGCGTGGTCATCTCGACGGCGACGAAGGCGCTGCAAGGCCAGTTGTTGACGGAAGACCTGCCTCTGGCGCGGCTGGCGACCGGCATGGAGATCACCGCAGCCGTTGTCAAGGGGCGGGCGAACTACGTTTGCCGTGTCCAGCGCGCCTTTGCGCATCAGCGCGTGCCCGAGGAGTATGCGGGGCAGTTGTCGCGCCTGGAGGAGTGGCTGGTGCGCACGCGTGTCGGCGATCGAGACGAGTTGCCATTCGTGCCGAGCGACGTCGTCTGGCGCGAACTCTCCGTCGGCCCGGATCGTTGTCGTGGGGCGCGCTGCGCCGAGCGTGATAGTTGTTATGCAGAGGCTGCGCGCGAGCGAGCCACGGGCTGCCAGATCGTGCTCGTCAACCATGCGCTGTACCTTGCTGATCTGGCGTTGCGGGTGGCTCGTGGTGGCGAGCCAGTGATCCTACCGGAGCACGATGTCTTGATCGTCGACGAGGCACACGCCTTCGAACAGGTCGCAGCCGAATCGTTGGGGGCGCGCGTGTCGGGCCCAGCACTCGCCCGCTTTGCACGCGACATCGACGATGCCTGTGCCTCCGCGACGAAGCTTGCGCCGACGGCAGAACTCGCGCTTTTGCAGGTCCATGGCGACCGACTCTTCAGTGCGTTGCCCGAGGGGCGCCGCGTGCGACTCGACGAGGCGCGGCTCAAGCTGCTCCCACTCGATGCGGCAGATGCGATGCGTGCCGCTCTGCGCACGATTGCGGAGCGGATCCGCGAGTACTCCGATGAGACCGAGACACTCGCCCGCCAGGCCGAGCGGCAGGCACTGGCACTCGAGGCGATTCTGTCGCCCGATCACGAGGAAACGGTTGTGTGGTCCGATCGCGACCCGAGTGGTGGCGTCGAACTACGGGCCGCACCGACGGCCGTCGGGCCGCTGTTGCGCGAGCATCTTTGGGACAAGCTGCACGCCTCGGTCCTCGTCAGCGCAACGTTGGCCGATGGTGATGGTCTCAGTGGTATCTGCCGTCGACTCGGCACCGAAGCGGCAGCGACGCACATCGAGGATTCGCCCTTTGACGTCGCGGAGCAGGCCCGCCTCTACGTACCGAAGGACATCATTGGCGGCGGTCAGGCCGACCCGGATCTCGTAGCCGATCGCATTGGCGATCTGATCGAGGCGGCGGGTGGGCGTGCGCTCGTGTTGTTTCCGTCGCTCTATCGCCTACAGCGCACGCACGAGCTCTTGCGAGAGCGGCTGACCATGCCGGTTCTCTGCCAGGGAGAGGCCGCGCGCGGGGTCTTGCTCGAGCGCTTTCGCGAGGACGAGACGTCGGTGTTGTTTGCCTCGATGACCTTCTGGCAGGGCGTTGACATTCCGGGGCGCTCGCTCGAGCTGGTCGTGCTCGAGAGTCTGCCGTTCGCGGTGCCGAACGATCCGATGATTGCCGCGAAGTCCGAGCGTGCCGAACGCGATGGGGGCAGCGGCTTTCGCGACGTGCAACTCCCTCACGCGGCGCTGCTGCTCAAGCAGGGCTTCGGGCGTCTGCTGCGATCCGAGACGGATCGCGGCGTGGTGGCGGTGCTGGATGCACGGCTGGTAACGCGCGGCTATGGCACGTTCTTGCGCGAGAGTTTGCCGTCATTACCGGTGATCGACTCTGTTGATGAGGTACGCAGCTTTCTGGCACGCGCCGTCTCGTAAGGTCGTGCCACGCGGTCCCTATCCTGCGCCTGCGCCGCGGCGGCCAGGCAGGATAGGGACGATTCGGATTTCGGTAATACCCGGAACGGGACTCGAACCCGTATGCCTTGCGGCAGTCGGGTTTAAGCCGACCGCGTCTGACCAATTCCGCCATCCGGGCACCACGAGGATAGAGCAGTCGTCAACCGACCGCGGAGTTGGTGCGATATGTCACGTATGAGCTCGACCGAGTATCTGCCCACGCACGCCGCGCTGCACGACCTTTTGCCGGCCTACTGTGCGGGCTCGCTGAGTGCGGCGGTGCACGCCGAAGTAGAGGCGGCGATACTGACTGCGCCAGGGCTACTGGCCGAGGCGATGGA
>JBCKBR010000014.1:0-37579 GCA_038911065.1 Gaiellales bacterium
CGAGCGACGAGGCGCAGTTGCCGACACCGACGATGGCGACGCGAACCTTGCCGGTGCGGGGCCGGCGACGCGCGGTATTTTTGGATGTAGACACGTTGGGTTTCCTCCGAAGGGTGATGGGTTAGAGCTGGCGCAGGATGTGTCGGGCGCGCTGCGCAACGGTGATGGTCGTGAGGGCAGCGAGCAGGATGATGCCCCACGGTAGGGCGCCGAATGGTGCGAAGAGGAGCGCTGCGGCAATCAGCACGACGCGCTCAGCGCGCGCCATCACACCGTGCTTGCCGTCAAGGCCGAGCGCTTCGGCGCGGGCGCGCAGGTAGGAGGTCATCAAGGATCCGGTCAGTGCGACGATCACGGCAATCAGTGCGATCTGGTCGCCATTGCGGGAGAAGACGAGTGCGATTGCGGCGAGGATGACGGCTTCGGAGATACGGTCGAGCACCGAGTCGATCATGGCGCCGCGTGGGCCGGCCTCGCCGCGTGCACGTGCGATGGCGCCGTCGAAGATGTCGAGGATCGAGCCAATCAGAAAGAGCACGCCCGCCGCAATCCAGGCCTCGCGGTAGACGAGTACGGCTGCGATGGCGTTGAGGATAAAGCCGGCGGCGGTGACTTGATTTGCTGTCACGGGAATGCGTGTTACGCGGTCCATGATGCGGCCGATTACGCGTCGCGTGCCATCGGTGTATTCGCGTTGGATGCGTTCGACGCCCATGTGGCTATCGTATGAGGCTCGGTCGAGCAATCCCTCGTGGTCCCGATGAGCGGTCGGTAGTGACCGGCGAGCGGTCGTTTAGACGCGTTGCGGTGCAGACCCGCGGGTGCGCGGCGCAGGCGGCGGGCGTTGTAACTCACGCTGCTGCTGGTTGCGCGAGAGCGTGGGGATGTGTCCGCGATTGACTGCGAAGGCGAACAACAATGCGAAGAGGGCGACGAATCCTCCGACTGCGGCGTCTAGGAACCAGTGGTTGGCGGTTGCGATGATCGAGAACAAGACGAGTGCGGGGTAGAGTGCCCAGGCCAGACGTAGGAGTGGATGCCGGAAGACGAGTACGCCGGCGCACCCGATGATTACCGCGTAGGCGGTGTGTAGCGATGGCATTGCGGCATAGGGGTTGGTAAACCATGCGACAAGGTCCGACGAGTGGTTGACGGATGTCGAGCGCAGCGTGTCGATGAAGCCGAGGCCACCCATCATTCGTGGCGGTGCTGTCGGCAGCATGATGTAACCAATCAGGGCTGCGAAGCTGGTCGCGAGTAGGGCATTGCGGATGAAGTAGAAGGCGTGGTTGCGGCGGAAGTAGATAAAGAGCAGCAATGCGTAGGTGATGGTGAATTGACAGTTGAAGTACGTCCAGTTGGCGACTGCCATGACGAAGTCGGGTCCGTTTACGGCCCAGTTTTGGATGCCGCGTTCCCAATTGATGCCGAGTACTTGCTGGGCACGCATGACGTCGAGTGCGTTGCGCATGGCGACGTATCGATCGCTCTGTGCGAGCGTGCGGGACGCTTCGTAGGAGATGTAGAACGACCAGAAGATCGCGAATTGGAGCCAGAAGTCGCGCCAGCCGCGTGGTAGCACGCCACCGATTCGATCGACGGCGCGTCGAATCGGGTTCGCAGGGATAGCGGCCACCGACCAATCCTACCCGTGGCTACGTCGGTGCGGCGTACGATCGTCGCGGTGGCGTCGCGTATGCACAAAAGAACCCGTGTCCTTTTGTGCAGTTTCGCTCCGCGGGCGCGGTGAGTAGCGCCACTGCTCGTCCTCGTTGGTCGTGCTGCTAGCCGCCGATTTGACTCATCGAGCGGTCCGTCCTGACGAACCCGGGCTCGCCGATCGAATGCTTCAGGCGCTTGTTCTGCACGGCGGCGCGGATCAGCGTCTCAATCTCGAGATCGCTCGCGCCGGATCGGAGCGGGGTTCGAAGGTCCGTCTCCTCCGTCGCGAAGAGACAGGTCAGTAGAGCGCCGGCAGCGGTGATACGGATGCGGTCGCACGACGAACAGAACGGCTCGGAGACGGGGTTGATAAAGCCCACCTCGCCGGCACCATCGGCGAACGCCCAGCGCTCTGCCGTTGACGATTCGCGTGCTGGCACCCGCACGAGTGGATAGACGCTCTCGATCATCGCGCGGATCTCGGCGCCCGTCAGAACCTGATCCTTCCGCCATATGCGATCCGCATCGAGGGGCATAAACTCGATAAAGCGCACGATGTACGGTTTGCGGCGCGCGAGCTCGGCGAAGCCAACAACTTCGGGCTCAGTGAAGCCGCGCATTGCCACGCAATTCACTTTGATCGGTCGCAATTCGGGGTAGCGCTCGGCTTCGGCAAGACCGTCGAGCACGCGGTCGAGCATGTCGCGACGCGTGATCTCGGCGAACCGCGTGTGGTCGAGACTGTCGAGCGAAACGTTGATCCGGCGCAGCCCGGCGTCGACGAGCGGGCCGGCCAGCGTCCGCAATGCGACACCATTCGTGGTCAGGGCGAGATCGGTTAGTCCAGGCACCTTGACGAGACGCTCGACGAGGTCGGGGACGTCGCGTCGGACGAGGGGTTCGCCCCCCGTCAGCCGCAGATGATTGACACCCATGGCCGCGAGGATCGTGGCGAGCCGCTCGATCTCCTCGAAGGTCAAGACCTCAGTGCGTTGCAGCCACTGCAGGCCCTCGGCGGGCATGCAGTACTTGCAGCGAAAATTGCAGCGATCAGTGATCGACACGCGCACGCTCTCGATGTGACGGTCAAACGAGTCGGTCAGTGGCGGGCGCATCTGAGAAGCGGTCAGTTGCGGGCTCATGCGGGAAGTGTAGTGGGGGACGGCGCTACTGCCTAGCGAGCGGGACGCGCTCGGCATAGCGTAGGTCGCGCGCGGGGTGGCCATTTTGTGGGAAGCCGGCGATCCATAGTTCGGTGACGGTTGTCGTGCAACGAGCATCGGCGACGGATTCTTTGAGCTGTTCGCGAATGGCGGCGTAGGCTGCGGTGTCTTCGCCGTAGGCAAGTGTTAGGTGTGGGATAAAAGTGTGGCGGTGCTTGTCGGCGTCGCACGCGCAGAGTTGCTCGCGGATGCGGATGATCTGTTCGGCACCGTCACGCACTCCGAGCCATGCCACGGGACGCGTTGTTGAGGCGAACTCGCCAAACGCGCTGCACGTTATGTCAAAGGGCGGGATGGTTGCTGCCTCGGCGCGGATGCGTTCGGCGAGTACGGGTGCATCGCGTCGGCTGCGCAGGGGTGCGTAGAACACGGTGATGTGACCCATTCGCGCGTCTTGGGCGCGAACGTCGTCACCATCGACCTGCTCTGCGATGCGCAACAACACGTTCCGTGCTGTGTCCACACGTATGACCACTCCCCAGTACCAACGCTGGTGTGCCACTAGTGCGGAGGTTCTGCGGCGGGTGGGTCGTCGGTAAAGGGGTCCCACTCGAGTGTCGATTCGCCCGCAGGGGGTAGACGCAGACCTTCCATGGTGTCTTCGCCGTCCTCGAGTGCGGGGGGGATTGGGGGTGGTGCGAAGAGTTCGTCGTCCTGCTCTTCGTCCATTGCAGGCTCCACTACGAGCCCTGTCGGCGCGGGCTGGTCGAGTTCCTCGAATTGCGCGTCTGGTGATTCTGGCAGGGTTGGCGTGGATTGTTGGGAGACAGTCGGTGGCTCGGCTTTAGGCGGTTCAGGCGCAGGCGAAGCAGCCTCTGGTGCAGCGTCGAAGGCGGCGTCAGCATCGGCAGTCCAAGCGCGTGTCGGGTCTTCCCCGTCCATTGCTAGCTCGCCATCTTGCGTGGCGATAATGTCGGTCGCAGTGGCGGGTACGGGGTTCTCTTCGTGCTCACCACTCGGCTCGTCGAGGGGTGGCTCGTGCTCGCGCTCGGGACCATCGATACCCCAGATCTGCTCGCCGTTGTATTCGAGGCCGGGCAGGTCGTCGGGCATCCACCCATAGGCGCCATACCAGGAGGGCGCGGCGGGCCATGGGATCATCCGCGAGCTGACGTGGACGAGTGAGACTTCGGGCGCATCGCCATGTTCGAGGGCAAGACGATTCTCGGGGCTGACATAGACGGTCGCGATCGTGCCGTCGGGGCGTCGCAACTCGATTGCCTCGGTGCCGAGGCCGTGTTCGTGGGAGAAGAAGCAGAGGCCGGGGAAGCCTGGTGCGATGGGTGCTGGTGGGGCGTGGTCGGCGATGCGGTGTTCGACCCAGAGGATTTCCCATTCGACGGCATCGAGTTCGCTGGCGATCGTGCGTAACTCGCGTGGCGATGTCACGAGCCGTAGCGTGCGGCGGAGGGCGAGGATGCGCGCGCTCGCCGTCCCGAGGTGGTCGTTGGCTTCGGGATCATTGTTGCGGGCGGCAGTCTCCGTTGCGAGTGCGGCGTGGCGTGAAGCCAGATTCTCGAGTCGTTCGAGGTGAAATTCGCGGGCCGTCCAGATCGAACCTCCACGCCGGCGGCGCCGTTGCTCGTGCGAGCGGGCACGAATGCGCAATACGACCAGCACGATGCCGCCGATTAGGAGCGCGAGGACGGCCCACTGCCACAAGGCGCGTCCGCCGCTACCGCCACCCGTGGTGGGGGTAGCGGGATTCTTGTTGGGCTTGCTGACCGCTGCGACGAAACTGGTCAGAGCGCCGATGGGGTCGGTGGCGGCAACTGCGCCCGTGTCGGTGAGGGCCTTGTTGATCCGCGCCTGTGGATAACTGAGTGACGCTCCACCGAGTTTGCCGTTGACGATCAGTCCGACGGTTGCCTTGGGGTCTTGGGCTTGCAGCGCTTGGGTCAGGAGTTTGGCGGAGCCTTTGGCGTTCCCGGCGCCGGCGAGTGGCTTGTTGAGTACGACGAGATAAAACGATGGTGCGGTGGCGGCAGCAGCGGCAAGTACTGCAACGTCGGGTTTGGGCGAGACGCTGGGTTGTACGAAGGCGTGCCGTGCTGTCATGGCGGTGGCGACTTGAGCAGCGCTGAGGCGCTTGGCGCTTTGTGCGCTCGCGGTAGTGATGGTCAGAGCCAGCACGATCAGCAGCAGTGGAATTAGGCGACGCATACCGTGATCCTACTCTGAGCGGCGGCGGAAGGGGTGGTTGTCCGCGATTCGGGATGTGAATCTTTACGTAAAGAAAACTTGATATTGAGGGACTTAGATTGTAGAGTGTGGTCACGCGCTGATCCGTCAGCACGACGAATCGCACTCCACACCCTCCCTCCACGCACAAAGGAATCACTCACATGGGTCGCGTTATTGGCATTGATCTTGGCACCACCAACTCCTGTATGGCCGTCCTCGAGGGCGGCGAACCATCGATCATCGAGAATGCCGAAGGTGGACGCACCACGCCGTCCGTCGTTGCCTTCGCAAAAGATGGTCAGCGTCTCGTCGGCAGCCCGGCCAAGCGCCAGGCTGTGACCAACCCCGAAAACACGATCTTCTCGGTCAAGCGCTTCATGGGTCGGAAGTCGGACGAAGTGTCCGAAGAAATGACGATCGTCCCGTACAGCGTCATCTCCGGTCCCAACGGTGACGCGCGCATCTCTGCCGCCGACAGCGAGTTCTCGCCGGAGGAGATATCGGCAATGATCCTCCAGAAGCTCAAGGCGGATGCTGAGGCCAAGCTCGGCGAAGAAGTCACGGACGCGGTCATTACCGTGCCGGCCTACTTCAACGACGCCCAGCGCCAGGCGACCAAAGATGCGGGTCGCATCGCCGGCCTCAACGTCCTGCGCATCATCAACGAGCCGACCGCCGCAGCGCTGGCCTATGGCATCGACAAGGAGGGTGAGCAGACGGTGCTCGTCTTCGACCTCGGCGGCGGCACGTTTGACGTATCCGTACTCGAACTTGCCGATGGAGTCTTCGAAGTCAAGGCAACCGCGGGTGACAACCACCTCGGCGGCGACAACTTCGACAAGGCGATCGTCGACTGGATGGTTGCCGAGTTCAAGAAGGATCAGGGCATCGATCTCTCGCTGGACAAGCTGGCGCTTCAGCGCCTCTATGAAGCTGCCGAGAAGGCCAAGATCGAGTTGTCGTCGACGCAGTCGACGCAGATCAACCTCCCATTTGTCACGGCGGACGCGTCCGGACCGAAGCACCTCGACATGGCGCTCTCGCGCTCGAAGTTGACGGAACTCGTTGGCGATCTCGTCGAGCGCACCGTCGGCCCGACCAAGCAGGCCCTCGCCGATTCTGGTCTGACCGCGGCCGACATCGATGACGTCATCCTTGTCGGCGGCATGACGCGCATGCCAGCCGTGCAGGACAAGGTCAAGGAGATTACGCAGAAGGATCCGCATCGCGGTGTCAACCCGGACGAGGTCGTCGCCATCGGCGCCGCTATCCAGGCCGGCGTGCTGCGCGGTGACGTCAAGGACGTCCTCCTGCTCGACGTTACCCCGCTCAGCCTCGGCATCGAGACCAAGGGTGGCGTGATGACGAAGCTGATCGAGCGCAACACGACGATTCCGACGCGCAAGTCGGAGGTCTTTTCGACCGCTGAAGATGGGCAGACGTCTGTCGAGATCCATGTGCTCCAAGGCGAGCGCGAGATTGCAGGCTACAACAAGACACTCGGGAAGTTCCAACTCGTCGGCATTCCGACGGCACCGCGCGGCATGCCACAGGTCGAGGTCGCCTTCGACATCGATGCCAACGGCATCCTCAACGTGTCGGCGACGGATAAGGGCACCGGCCAGATGCAGCAGGTCCGCATCGAAGGCGGCTCGGGTCTCGACGAGAACGAGATCCAGCAGATGGTCAAGGATGCAGAGGCGCACGCCGACGAAGACAAGAGCGCGCGCGAGCTCGTCGAGTCCAAGAACACGGCGGAGCAGTTGCTCTATCAGACCGAGAAGACCGTCGCCGAGCATGGCGACAAGGTCGACGAGGAAGTTAAGGGCAAGATCGAGGCAGCTGCAACGGAGTTGCGTACCGCTCTCGAAGGTTCGGATGCCGTGGCGATTCGCCAAAAATCTGATGCGCTACAAGAGGCCTCGTACGCGCTGGCCGAGCAAGTCTACAAGGACACGCAGCAGTCCGCACCAACCGGGGATGGCTCGACGCCTGACGATGATGACGATGAGGAAATCATCGAGGACGCTGAGGTCATCGATCCGGATACATCGGCACGAGCGTGAGCTCGCTCGACTCTGAGGACCAGCCCCTCTCCGCCATCGGCGGGGAGGAGCCGGCCTCCGACGAGAACGGTGAGGTCGTCGAAGAGGAGCTCGATCCGCTGGCCCAGGCCGAGCATGATCGCGATCAGCACCTTGACACGCTGCGCCGGCTCGCAGCCGAGTTCGATAACTACAAGAAGCGCATGGCCCGCGAACACGTCGAGCTGCGCGAGCGCGCAGCCGAGCGACTGCTGCGCGATCTCCTGCCCGTGTTTGACGATTTGGAACGAGCCCTGACGGCCTTCGAGACGGCGGACAAGGAGGCGATCGCCGACGGCGTCTCGCTCGTACACCGCGCACTCTGGACCCTACTGGAGCGCGAGGGTGTCAGCGAACTCGACCCGCAGGGCGAGCCGTTTGATCCGCATCGACACGAGGCCTTGCTCGAGCAGCCGGCAGATGCTCCGGACGGCACGATCCTCGAGGTGATTCAGAAGGGCTTTCTGCTGGGCGATCGCGTTCTGCGGCCTGCGCGCGTTGTGGTTGCTGGGGGTGGATCCTGAGCAACGATTCTCAGACCTTCGCGGCGGCACCGCTTGGTGGCTCGGAGAAGGTCGTGACGGGCATCTTCTGGGCGATCGTGGCGCTCGCGTGGCTCGGCAGCGGGGTTGGTGTGTCGAGCGGCAATAGCTTGCACGCCGCGGTGATGTTTGCGGCCGCTTTGCTACTGGCTGGCATTGCGATCTGGATGCGCTTGACGCAGCCGATCGCATATCGCTTCGAGCGCGGCGCACTGATCGTCGAGCGGCGTCGTGGCAGTGCACGCCTGCGCGGCACGGTCGAGCAGCACGTCGGTAAGGCCACGCTTGGTCTACGGCTCGGCACGGGCGGCCTGTACGGCTACCGCGGGCACTTCCACGTCAGTACCGGCGGTTGGGCACGGGCCTTCGTCACCGATGTTCGTCGCACCGTGCTGATCAACGTCGGTGGACGTCGCGTCGTGTTGTCGCCGATCGATCCGGCTGGCATGGTCGAGGCGGTGCGCGATGCGTGATCTCTACGAGGTGCTCGGAGTTTCCCGCACCGCAACGGCCGGCGAGATCAAGAAGGCCTACCGCAAGCTTGCACGCGAGAATCATCCCGACACCAACCCCGATGATCCCAAAGCCGAGGAGCGTTTCAAGGAGATCTCGGCGGCGAATGACACGCTCTCCGACGTAGAAAAGCGCAAGGGCTACGACCAGTTTGGTGCAGCAGGTGGCACGGGCGCGCAGGGCTTCGACCCGAACGCTTTCCGCGACTTCGCACAAGACCGCGGCTTCGATATCTCCGACCTCTTTGGCGATCTTTTCGGTCGGCGACGTGGCGGTGGTGGGCGACGCCAAGCAGCGCGTCGAGGCGTCGACTTGGAGACGCGCGTCACGCTCTCGTTCGACGATGCGCTGCGCGGTGCGCGCGTGACGGTGCCGGTCGACAAGGATGTCAATTGTTCTGATTGTGCCGGCACCGGCGCGGCACCCGGCACCTCGCGGAGTACCTGCCCCGACTGTGGCGGATCGGGCCAACGCCAGGTCAACCAAGGCTTCTTCGCGATCGCCGAGCGCTGCATGCGCTGTGGCGGGACGGGCTCGATTGTCGAGAGGCCGTGCCGCACGTGTGGTGGGTCGGGTCGCACGCGGCGCACGAAGCGCTACACCGTCAAGATTCCTGCTGGTATCGCCGACGGCGCGCGCATCCGTGTGCGCGGTAAAGGCCTTGATGGCGAGGGTGGTGGCGCGCCCGGCGACCTCTGGGTCGTCATTCAGGTGCTGCCATCCGAACGTTTCGCCCGCCGCGGTCTCGACATCATCATCGACGTGCCCGTCACGTTCGCTGAGGTTGCGCTCGGAGCTGAGATCGACGTGCCGACCCCACTCGGCGAGAAGGTGCGCGTCAAAGTGCCCGCCGGTTCGACCGATGGCAAGATGCTGCGCGTGCGCGGCATGGGCGCGCCGTCCACGAGCGGCGACGATGGCTCACTGCTCGTGCGACTCAAGCTGGTCGTGCCAAGCACGCTGTCGACGCAGCAGACCGAGGCACTCGAGAAGTTTGCCGCGCTCGACGGTGCTAGCGATCCACGTGCGGAGCTGTTCGCATGAACGAGGATACGCCGAAGTACATGATTGGCGTCGCCGCCGAGCTCGTCGGCATGCACCCACAGACACTGCGACTCTACGAAACCCGTGGGCTTGTGCGGCCGCGACGCACCGCCGGTGGCACGCGACTTTATTCCGATGCCGAGCTGCTGCGCCTCCGGCGCATTACCGAGCTCGCCTCGGGGCTCGGACTGTCGCTCCAAGGCGTCGAGCACGTACTCGCTCTCGAAGATCGCGTGCGGCAGCTCGAGCAGCAGGTCGACGACCTCGGTGCAGCGCTCGACGAGGCCGCACGTGTGATGCAAGTCGAAGTCGAGAGCGTGCACCGCTCGTACAAGCATGAGCTAGTCCCCTACCAGCCGCCGCCGGGCGTGGAGATCGTGATGCGCCGCCGACGGCTGCGCTGAGGACACGCATTTCCTAAACCGAAATTGACACTGAGAGGATCACCATGGACCCCAACAAACTGACCGTCAAAGCGCAGGAAGCACTCGGCAAAGCTGCCGAGCGTGCCCGCGTCAGCGGTAATCCCGAACTGACACCACTGCACCTACTCGCCGGTCTGCTCGCCGACCAGGGCTCTGTCGCTGAGTCGCTGTTGCGTGGGGCGGGTGCCGATGTCGAAACGCTACGGCGTGATACCGACGATGCGCTCGGAAAGCTGCCGTCGATGCAGGGCGCAGCGACCTCGCCACAGGCCTCGCTCGCGCTGCGCGAGACGCTCGAGCGCGCCACCAAGGAAGCCGACGACATGGGCGACGATTACATCGCCTCCGAACACCTATTGATCGCACTCGCCGAACGTTCGGGTGCGGCCAAGGACATGCTGCGTCGACAGAATGTGTCCAAAGACGGTCTGCTCGAAGGACTCAAGAGCATTCGTGGCGGCAAGCGTGTCACGGATCCGAACGCGGAGGATCTCTACGACGCGCTGCAGAAGTACGCGCGCGATTTGACTGCGGCGGCTGAGGCCGGCAAGATCGATCCCGTGATCGGTCGTGACGACGAGATCCGCCGTGTCGTCCAAGTCCTCTCGCGTCGCACGAAAAACAATCCTGTCTTGATCGGCGAACCTGGCGTCGGTAAGACCGCGATCGCCGAGGGGCTCGCCCAGCGCATCGTCGCGGGTGACGTGCCCGAGAGCCTACGGGGACGCAAGATTTGGGCGCTCGACATGGGTGCATTGTTGGCTGGCGCGAAGTTTCGCGGCGAGTTCGAGGAGCGTCTCAAGGCCGTGCTTGGCGAAGTCACGGCGGCGGAGGGCCAGATCGTGCTCTTCATCGACGAGCTCCACACGGTTGTTGGTGCTGGTGCCGCGGAAGGTGCCGTCGATGCCGCGAATCTGCTCAAGCCGATGCTCGCGCGCGGTGAGCTGCGCGCGATTGGCGCGACGACGATCGACGAGTACCGCAAGCACGTCGAGAAGGACGCCGCACTCGCGCGGCGTTTCCAACCCGTGCTGGTGGGTGAGCCCAACGTTGAAGACGCGATCGGCATCCTTCGTGGCCTCAAGGAACGTTACGAGGTGTACCACGGTGTGCGCATTCAAGATAGCGCGATCGTTGCCGCCGCCATGTTGTCCGACCGTTATATCGCCGATCGCTTTCTACCCGACAAGGCGATTGACTTGATCGACGAGGCGGCCAGCCGGCTGCGCATCGAGATCGATTCGCGCCCGACCGAGCTCGACGAGATCGAGCGTCGTATCGTGCGCATCGAGATCGAGGACGCCGCGCTCGCCAAAGAGACTGACGCCGCGTCTAAGGAGCGACGCGATGCGCTCAATGCTGAGTTGGGTGGGCTGCAAGAGGTCGCGGACGTCATGCGCGTTCGTTGGGAACTCGAGAAGCGCCACATCGATGCGATTCGTCGCATCAAGAGCATGATCGAGGACGTCAAGGTCGAGGCCGAGCGCGCCGAGCGCGAAGCCGATCTGCAGCGCGCCGCAAAACTCACGTATGGAGACCTCCCCGCCTATGAAGCCGAACTCGCTGCCGAGTCGGCTGCGCTCGATGAGGTCCAGAAGGATGGTTCGGTGCTCAAAGAAGAAGTCGACGAGGAAGATATTGCCGAGATCGTTGGTGCGTGGACTGGCATTCCCGTCTCGCGTCTGATGGAAGGCGAGATGCAGAAACTCGTCCAACTCGAAGATCGATTGCACGAGCGACTCGTTGGTCAGGATGAGGCGATCTCCGCCGTCTCTGATGCGATTCGCCGATCGCGCGCTGGTCTTGGCGATCCGGATCGTCCGATTGGCTCCTTCCTCTTCCTCGGTCCGACGGGTGTTGGCAAGACCGAGCTTGCAAAGACGCTCGCCGAGTTGCTCTTCGATGACGAGAAGTCGATGATTCGCATCGACATGTCGGAGTACATGGAGCGCCATTCTGTGTCGCGTCTCGTCGGTGCGCCTCCGGGTTATGTCGGCTACGACGAGGGTGGCCAACTGACCGAGGCGATCCGTCGTCGACCATATTCGGTCGTGTTGCTCGACGAGATCGAGAAGGCACACGGCGACGTCTTCAACATCCTCTTGCAAGTGCTCGACGATGGCCGGCTGACCGATGGGCAGGGGCGCACGGTCGACTTTACGAATACGGTTCTGATCATGACGTCCAACGCTGGCTCCGAATTCGTCTTGGGCGATCTCTCTCACGATCAGATTCGCGAGCGTGTCGATGGCGTTTTGCGGCAGACGTTCCGACCCGAGTTCCTTAATCGTATCGACGAGACTGTGATCTTCCAGCGACTCAGCCAGGCCGAGATTCGACAGATCGTCGACCTGCAGGTGCAGCGTCTCGTGCGTCGCGTCGAGGATCGTCGCGTGTCATTCGAGGTGACTCCCGCTGCGAAGGATTTGTTGGCGCGTGAGGGTTACGATCCGACCTACGGTGCACGTCCCTTGAAGCGTGCTATCCAACGTCTACTCGAGAACCCGCTGGCGTTACGGTTGCTCGAAGGCGATGTCACCGACGGAGCGCGCATTGTTGCGGACGTGGTTGACGGTGGTGAGGGAATTGCCTTCACGATCGATGCCGCGCAGGCGGCTGTCTAGTCGTGGGCTTGTTTCGCCGTTCGAGTGCGGGTGATTTTGCCGAGTTCGACGATACCGTTGAGGTCGAGGCAGCAGCGGTTGTTGATGATCCGGGCCCGCTTGGGCCAACGGGGCGCCCGTTGCATCCGGTTGGCGCGTACTTCGAGGCGGCGTTTCGCCGCTTTGGCATCAACTTTGGGGGCTATCTGCTCTATACCGTGGTGTGTGGATTGTTCCCTGTTTTAGCCGCGCTGATTGTCAGTGCGATCACGGCACCCGAGTGGCTTACGCTCTTTATCTTTTTCTTTGGTTTCACGCTCGGCAATGTGCTTCTGATTGCGATGACGACGGTGCTTGTTGCGGGTGGTGGTCGAGAGCGGTTTGGCCCGATTGCCGTGACGTGTGCCGCGACGACGGTGCTTGGTGCGGGGCTGGCGGCGTTGCATCCGGTTGTCGCGATCGTGTTCTACCCGTTGATTGTGTTCCCACCGATTATTGTCGCGTCGGGCGATGCGGATGGTTTGCGCGCACTCGTGGTTGGCGCCAAGACGGCGGCGCGCTGGTTTAAGCGTACGTATGCCTGCCTGTTCGGTGTCGTGCTGGTCGCTGCGGCGGTCTGGTTCGGTTTCTCGATTCTGCTCTCACCGCTTCAAGATGTGCTGCAAAAACAGGTTGCTTTCGCGATTACAACGCTGCTGGTCTGGCCGATCTCCGCCCTTGTCTTCCGTAATCTCTACGGCGATGTGACGGGTCGGCTTGTGATCAACGAGGCGCCTGGTGAGAATGATCGCCGTAAGGAGATCATCAAGCGGCGGCGCGAGAAGGCGAAGCGCAACCGCAAGCGCATCAAGCAGATCACGGACGAGTGAGCTTTCGTGGTGGGGTCGAGATTTCGTGGTGGGAGGCGGACGCCACAACCCCGCGGATGTGAGGTCCGTCCCCTACACACAAACCGTCTGTCGAGCGTGGATGTAGGGGGCGGACCTCACATCCGCGGGGTTGTGGCGTCCGCCTCCCACCACGAAATCGCTAGCTGTTGAGAGCGTCCCAGACGCGATTCGGCGTCATCGGCAGTTGGCGAACGCGAGCGCCCGTGACTTGCTTGATCGCATTGCCGATTGCAGCGAGTGTCGGGACGCTCGGCGGCTCGGCGATGCCCTTGAGTCCGTTCGGGCCACCATTTGTCGCAGCAGGACCGACGAAGGCGATGTCGATCGGTGGCGCATCGGAGGCCGTCACCAGCTTGTACTCGAGCAGGCCCGGCTTGACGATGCAGCCATCGGCACCAATCGTCGAGCTCTCTAAGAGTGCTTGGCCGATGCCCATCACGACGCCGCCTTCGATCTGGCCCTCCGCACCAAGCGGATTGATGATCGTGCCCGAATCGTGCGCCGCAGCGACACGAATCACGCGCACGACGCCGGTCTCGCGATCGACCTTGATGTGCGCGGCGTGGCAGAAGAAGGTGGGCGCGACCCACGAGTCCATACCCATGCGACCGACACACTGCGACCCTTCGACTTCCGGCGCAGATGGCGGCTGGCCAGAACCACTCGAGATCAGCTGATCACCACCCGTCGCCTCGCCCGCCAAATCAGCAATCGAGACGCTCTTGTCGGGTGAGCCCTTGACGCGCGCGACGCCATCAGCGAGCTCGATGTCGCCCTTGGCCGCTTCGAGTTTCTCGGCTGCCATATCGAGGAGGCGCTCGCGGATCTCCTTGGCGGCGGCCACGACGGCACGACCATTGTTGAGTGTCGTCTGCGAACCCGAGGAACCCATGTCGTACGGGCCCGATTCTGTGTCCTGATAGACGATCGAGAAGTCTTCGGGCTGCATACCGAGCTGCTCAGCCGCGAGGCGCGGCAGCGCCATCACTGCACCCGAACCACACTCCTGCGCGCCCGTAATGATCGTCGCCGAGCCATCGCCGTTGAACTTGATGTACGCGCCCGACGAGGAACCAAACGATGGCCACCAGCCGATCGCCATGCCGATCGCCTCGTCCTCGGGGAGCTCCTTGCCGTAGCCAATCAGCTCGGCGGCCTTCTCGAGGCACTGCGGTGCGCCATGCGGGTCGAGGATTTGGCCGGTCGCGGTGGCATCGCCATCGCGCACCACATTTTTGAGGCGGAACTCGAGTGGGTCCATGCCGATCGTGTGGGCGAGTTCGTCCATGTGCGACTCGAGCGCCCAGTTGACTTGTGGTGCCGTTGGGGCGCGCACCGAGCCGGACGGTTGATGGTTCGTGTAGGCGAGGTACGCCTTGATCTCAGTATTGGGGATCCGGTACGGACCGATCGCGTGCATTGACGCGAGCTCGGGGAAGAAGCCAGCATCGGCTGTGTAGGCACCATTGTCGATGATGAGCTTGCCACGGCGGGCGAGAATGGTGCCGTCGTTGGCAACGCCGGTCTCGAGTTCGATGACCATGCCTTCGCGACGATGGTCGGGTGCGATGAACTCTTCGCGACGCGAGAAGACGAGCTTGACGGGACGCTTCGCTTTGCGGGCAACTGCTGCGACGTGCGCTTCGAAGTGGAACTCGCACTTGCCGCCAAAGCCGCCACCGAGGTGCGGGACGATGACACGCACGGCGTTCTCGGGCATTTGCAGGGTGTGGGCAACGCCAGAACGCGCGTTGAATGGCACTTGGGTCGAGGACCAGATTGTGACCTGGTCCCCGTGCCACTCGGCGACGATCGCGCGCGGCTCGATCGGTGCGGCGTGTTGCATGTCGGAGACGTAGCGCTCGCTGACGACGTGGTCGGCTGCAGCCATGCCGGCTGCCGCATCGCCATGCACGATCGACGTGTGGCAGGCGGTATTGCCGTCGCGAACGATGTCGTAGGCGTCGCTGTAGTCCTGCCAATCGGCGTGCACCAACTGCGAGCCGTCGACGAGCGAGGCCTCGATGTCATTGACTATGGGCAGTGGCTCGATCTTGACTTCGATCAGATCGACGGCGGCCTGCGCGACGTCAGGGCTTGTCGCGGCGACGGCAGCGATGATTTCGCCTTCGAAGCGGACGTACTCTTTTGCGAAGAGGCGACGATCCTGAATGTATGGACCGTGTTGCAGGTCGGGCGTGTCTTCGTGGGTGACGACAGCGAAGACGCCGGGGAGTGCGCTGGCTTTGGTCGTGTCGAGGTGGGTGATGCGTCCGTGGGCGACTCCGGCATAGAGGAACTTGCAGTGGGTCAGCCCTGTCAGGCCAAGGTCGGCGGTGTAGCGGCCGAGGCCGGTCACCTTGTCCTTGCCGTCTTGACGGTGGAACGTCCTTTGCTCGACAACGGCCATCTGTCGCCCTCCTTGGCGGTGCAATGCGATGTGGCTGAATCCTACCGGCGCTGGCCCGCCGGCGCCATTGTCGATCTTACGGCCAGCGCTCGAGTGCCGGAGCCATGCCTTCGACGATGATTACTTCGGCGCAGCGAGCCGCTTCGGTGGCGAGTGCTGCAGCGTCTTCGTGCGGTTCGAATGCGGACAATACGTAGGCGGCGATGTCGCGCTGGTCGTCCTTGCCCGGTCGGCCCACGCCACAGCGAACACGGAGGAATGCGGGCGACCCGAGCGCGTCTGCGAGCGAGCGCAGACCATTGTGGCCTTTGAGGCCACCACCTTCGCGGGCACGCACAAGGCCAGGCTCTAACTCGATGTCGTCGTAGATCACGATGATCTCGTCGAGTGGCAGCTTTAGCTCGCGCACGCAGGCGCCGACGGAGCGACCCGAATCGTTCATGAATGTCTCGGGGGTGAGTACGCCGATCGCGACATCACCGACGCGAATCTCGGCGTAGCGACCGTTGTACTTGTCTTTCGACTTGGCGTCGTGCGCGGCGAGCAATTGCTCGACCGCCATCCAGCCGATGTTGTGTCGCGTCTTCGCGTACTTCGAGCCCGGATTGCCGAGCCCGACGATCAGGGCGTCGACGTAACCCATCGTTGCTACTTGGAGTCGTCGCCCGAATCGCCGTCAGATGCCTTGGCGTCGGACGAGCCCTCGGTCGATGCGCCTTCGGCTCCTTCTTCGCCTTCGGCTCCTTCTTCGCCTTCGGCTCCTTCTTCGCCTTCGGCTGCTGTCTCTTCGGACAGTGCGGCGCGTGTCACGACACAGGAGCAGACGGCAGCGTCGGGGTCGCTAGCGAACTCGGACCCGGTCGGGGCGGTCAGGTCGCGGACGTGGATCGAATGGCCGATGCGGAGCTCGGTGACGTCGACGACGAGCTCGGTCGGCATCACGCCTGGCAGGGCGGTCATCATCACTTCGTGTAGCGACTGCTCGATCATGCCGCCGTCGAGCTTGACGCCGTCGGCTTCGCCTTCGAGGTGGACGGGGACCGGCGACGTGATCGTCTCGGTCATCGAGATTGCCATTAGGTCGACGTGGGTGACGCGATCGCGGACCGGATCGATCTCCATGGCCTTGAGGATCGCGTTGACGGGCTTGCTTTCGCCTTCGATCACGAGCGAGAGAATGGCGTTACGACCAGCCTCACCAATGAAGGCGGCGCGCAGCTTGACGCGTTCGATCTGGATCGGTAGCGGCTCGCGGCCTTGGCCGTACAGCACCCCTAGGATCAGGTCCTGCTTGCGCAGTCGCTGGTTGGCTCGCGTGCCGGCGGGTTCGCGCTTGGTGATGGTCAGTGTCGTATCGGATATGGGGTGTCGGCTCCGTCGGGATGCGGGGAGGAGCATAGGCAAGGCGCGCGCTTGGCGCGGCAGATCATTGTGGAAGACGGACGACCGCGCCTTCGCCTTCGATGATTTTCGGCTCTTGCGTGTGGCTTGTTCGCCGAGACACGCAGGCTGTCAGTCGCGCTCGCTCGCCTAGAAGAGCTGGTTTTCGCCGTCGAATAGGTTCGACACGGAGCCTTCGCGGAAGATCTCTTCGATCGTCTGCGCGAGGATCGCGTCGACCGGCAAGACGCGAATACGACTGTCGGCGGCGTGTGGATTGATCGGGACGGTGTCGCAGACGACGACCTCGTGGAGCACGGAGGCCTTGATGCGTTCGAGTGCTGGCTCCGACAAGATCGCGTGGGTGGCGCAGGCAACGACTTGCGTGGCGCCCGCGTTGTGGACGGCCTCGGCGCCTGCGCAGAGCGTGCCGGCTGTGTCGATGATGTCGTCGGAGATGATCACCTTTTTGCCAGCGACGTCGCCGATGATCGCTGCGACACGCGCCGTGCCGTGCTCGGGACGCAACTTCGCGATGATCGCGACGTCGGCGTTGAGCATTTCGGCGAAACGTGTGGCGAGCTTTGCGCGGCCCGCGTCGGCCGAGACAACGACGGTGCCCTCGCCGTACAGGCCCATGTCGCGGAAGTATCGTGCAAACATCGGTAGCGCCGTCATATGGTCGACGGGGCCGTCGAAGAAGCCCTGTACCTGGCCGGCGTGGAGATCCATCGTCAGCACGCGATCGATGCCCGAGGCGCGCAGCAGCGTTGCCACGAGGCGGGCGGTGATTGGCTCGCGCGGCGCGGACTTCTTGTCCTGACGCGCGTAGGGGTACCACGGGATCACGGCAGTGATGCGCTTGGCCGAGCCGAGGATGGCCGCATCGGCCATGATCATCAGCTCCATCAGATTGCGATTGACGGGGTTGACGCAGCTCTGGACGAGAAAGACGTCGGCGCCACGAACCGACTCTTCGAAGCGCGCGTAGATCTCGCCATTCGGGAACGTTTTTAGCGTCGTCTGTCCTAGGCCGACACCGAGGCGATCGGCGATGCGTTGCGCGAGGTCTTGGTTTGAGCGGCCCGAGAAGATCAGCAGGCGCTTGTTCGACGAGTGCTCGAACGAGGAATGCGCGATTCCCAATTCTGCGGGAACATCGAATAGCTTGGAATCAGACATCGCGCTTCCTCTTCGCGTAGTGCTCTTTGATCACCTGGCGGGCTCGGGCGATGCCGAGCGCGCCAGCGGGTACATCATGCGTGATGATGGACCCTGCACCGGTCACTGCGTCGTCGCCAATCTCGACCGGCGCAACAAAGACCGTGTCCGAGCCAGTCCGCACGCGGTTGCCGATGATCGTGCGGTGCTTCTGCTCGCCGTCATAATTTGCGGTGATGTTGCCGGCGCCAATGTTGCTGTCTTCGCCGATGGTGGCATCACCCACGTAGGAGAGGTGTGGGATCCTGCTGCGGGCGCCGATCTCAGCATTCTTCGTCTCGGTGAATGCACCAACGCGAGCGCCGGCATAGAGGTGCGTGCCGGCACGCAGGTGTGCGAATGGGCCAGCCTGGGCGCCTGGTTCGAGGATGGCATCCGTCAGCACGCTGTGTGGACCTGCCTCGGCGCCGCTCGCGAGCCGCGTCGAGCCGCGCAGAATCGTAAACGGGTGGACGACGCAGTCCGGCTCGAGTTCGACCGAGGCATCGATGTAGGTCGTTGTCGGGTCGACAATGCCGGCACCGCGCAGCAGGTGCGCTTCGATAATGCGATCGCGCAGCAGCTGAGCTGCCTCTGCCAGCTCGACTCGCGTGTTGACGCCGAGCAGGAGTGAGGCATCGCTGATCTCGGCAGCGCGGACGGCTCGGCCCGTTGCGGCGATCGCTGGCACGACGTCGGGGAGGTAGAACTCACCTTGCGCGTTGTCACTCGTGAGCCCGGCGAGCGCGGGGCGGAGTGCGTCGATCGCGAAGACGTAAAGCCCTGCGTTGACCTCGTTTACAGCCAATTCGGCTGCTGTTGCGTCCTTTGCTTCGACGATGCGAATCGTGTCGTCGGCCCCGCGGATCACGCGTCCGTAGTGGGCGGGATCGTCGCTGCGAAAACTGGCGGCTGTACCGGCAGCGCCGCTCGCCGCGTGCGCGGCGAGCAGGTCTTTGAGCAGTTCTGCGGTCAGTAGCGGCGTGTCGCCCGAGACGATCAGCACGTCGCCGTCGAACCCTTCGAGTGCAGGCAGGGCACAGTGCACGGCGTCGCCGGTGCCAAGCTGATCGGGCTGTACGACCGTCGTCGCATCGCCCGCGACGGCGGCGACTGCATCGGCGGCATCCGGTGGAACCACCACGACGATGCGGTCTGCGCCGGCCTCGTGGACGGCGGCGATCACCCAGCCGAGCAGCGAGCGCCCCCAAATCGGGTGCAGCACCTTTGGCAGTGTCGAACGCATGCGTGTGCCCTTGCCGCCGGCCATGATGACGCAGGCTAGGGGACGATCATTGGTGCGGGGGGCATGCTCCATCGGGCCTGTCTAACCCTAGTCCGTCAACCGGCAGGCGCAGTCTCGGCCGCGGCGATCGCGTACTGGAGCGTCGCCGTTTTAACCGAGTTGTTTGCGCCTGATGCGTGTATCCCATTCGCCGTGGCGTGGTACAACCTCCGCATGCACCAGCCCATCGAGACCGTCATCATCAATGCGCAGGTCCGCACCCTCGACCCTGCGAATCCCACTGCTACCGCTGTCGCCGTCGGTTCGGGCGCGATCCTCGCGATCGGGTCGGATGCCGAGCTGCGCGCCGAGGCTGGCAGCGCTAGGGTCATCGATCTTGACGGTGCGGCACTCGTGCCCGGTATCACCGACTCGCACGTGCACCCCTTGATGGGCGCGCTCGCTGCGCGTGGTGCGGATCTACTCGACGCCGGCACGTGGGACGACGTGCTCGCTGGTATTCGCGCCGAGGCAGGTGGCAAGGGTCCGCACGATTGGGTGATCGGCTGGGGTCTGTTGTACGACGCCTTTCAAGGGCGCCCGATCCATCGTGATCTCATCGAGGACGCTGCGGGTGGTCGTCCGGTGTTCATTAGGTTCATGGACGTTCATACCGCTTTGGTCTCGCAGCAGGCACTCGACATTGCTGGCATCGCAAGCGCGCGGACCTTTACGGAGAACGCCGAGATTATCTGCGACGCCGCCGGCGTGCCGACTGGCGAGCTGCGCGAGTGGGGCGCAATCGGCCTGGCCGAGGACGCCATGCCACAGCTCACGCAGGCGCAGAAGCTCGATCTCTATGCGGCGCAGATGCGCCAGTTCGCCGCCGTCGGCATCACGGGCATTCACGGGATGGACGGCGATCTCGGTACGCTCGATACGCTGCGCGAACTGGAAGCCTCAGGGCGTCTGTTGACGCGTCTGACGATGCCGTTCTGGATCAAGCCCGAGATGACGGAGGCGGAGTGGGAGGAGTTCGTCCCCCACCGCGACGCTCGTGGGCGACGCTGGCGTGGTGGTGTTGCCAAGTTCTTTATCGATGGCGTGATCGACACCGGTACGGCCTGGCTCTACGAGCCGGACTCTGAGGGAGACGGCCTGTTGCCATTCTGGCCCGACCCAGCCAAATACCGCAAGGCCGTCAAGCGCTTCGCACAGGCGGGCTTTCAATGTGTGACGCACGCCTGTGGTGATCGCGCAGTGCGCGAGGCACTCGATGCGTACCGCGACGCGGGTGCAGCCGACGGCATTCGCCACCGGATCGAGCACATCGAGACGCTGCAGGCCTCCGACCTGCCGCGCTTCGCTGCCGAGAACGTCGTTGCATCGATGCAGGCGCAGCACATGATGTGGCTGGATCCTGCTCGTACCTGCAACTGGACGACGCGCATGGGCGACGCCTGCTGCGATCGCGCCTTTCCGATCCGCTCGTTGCGCGAATCGGGCGCGCTGGTCGCGCTCGGCTCGGACTGGCCCGTGGCGCGCTTCGATCCGCGCATCGGCATGGCGGCCGCGCAGCTGCGGCGCCCGCCGGGCGTGCAGCGCGACGCCTTCGACACGCAAGGCATTGATGGTCTGGCGGCACTCGAGGGTTACACCACGAATGCGGCTCGGACGATCTCCGAGGAGCATCGACTCGGTCGTATCAAGGTTGGCTACTGCGCCGACCTGACGGCCTTTGCGGTCGATCCCGTCACCTGCCCACCCGACGAGCTGATCGAAAACCCGGTGCGCCTGACGATGGTCGACGGCGAGGTTATCTACCGGGGCTAGCGCGGGCCAAGCCAGCGCTGGGGTTGGCCCGTCACTGCGGCGATCGTCTGATAATCGCGATCGCGATGGACGATCGCCATTTCGGCCTCGATCGCCGCGGCGGCGATCAGCAAGTCGACAATCGGTATGGAACGGTGGCGCGAGCCGGGCTCTGCGGCGAGGAGACGTTGGATGACCTGTGCACGCTCTTGGACGGCCTGGTCGATTGGCACTTCGGGCGTGCCGGCAAAATTTGTCGCGAGCTGATCGTACGCGGTGGTATTGGGCGCACCGCGGAGCACCTCGAGTCGCATCGGTCGGCAGGTCGCGACGCATCCGGCCTCCATGTGTTCAGCGAACTGTTGTGCTGCAGGAGCCTCTGGGTGTTGTGCGGCCCAGATCCACGCGGACGTGTCGATCAGCACGATCACGTGCGAGGTTTCCGGTGTGCTCCCCGTTGATGCCGCATGTCCTGGAGTTCCGCTTCCGTGATGCCGAGTGGATGGATCAGCAACGCACGACGTCGCTCCAGGTCGGCTGCCTCTTTGAGGGCGCGATTGACTGTCTCGGTGGGGCCGCTGGTACCGAGCAGGCGCTCAGCATCAGCGAGCAGCGCGGCGTCGAGGTAGAGCGAGGTGTGCTTTTTTGCCATCGTTTCCATGCCTCCGAATCTAGCGTATGTTTTGCGCTAAAGATAGCGTATAGGCGTGACGCAAACACTCCCGATCCACGCGCGTCGTGTCATCCGTCACATCTGACCTATCCAAAATCGCTACGACGCAGCAGGCGAGAACCACGCGCATGCCGAGCGAGCCCGTGGTCCGTTAGCGCTTGACGATCCCCAGACGCTCGCGTGCGACGTCTGGCCCGGCGACCGATCCACCAAGGCTCTCGACGATCGTGACCGCCCGCTCGACTAGTTGCGCGTTGGTGGCGAACTGGCCCTTGCTGAGGTAGAGATTGTCCTCGAGTCCGACTCGGACATTGCCGCCGAGCAGCATCGCTTGCGCGACGTACGGCATCTCCATGCGACTAATCGCAAAGCCGCTCCAGACCGCGTTGGGTGGCATCTGGTCGGCGAATGTCTGCATCGTGCGCGGCGTCGCGGGTGCGCCCCAGGGAATCCCGAGACAGACCTGGACAAACGGCGGGTCGTCGATCAGACCCTCCTCGACCAGCTTGTTGACAAACCAGAGATGCCCGAGCTCGAAGCACTCGAGTTCGGGCTTGATGCCAAGCGCGCGAATCTTCTCGGCGCCGATGCGCAAAAAGTCGGGCGTGCCGACGTAGACCATGTTGCCGTCACCAAAGTTGAGGCTGCCGCAATCGAGCGTGCAGAGGTCGGGCAGCGTATCGAGCAGGTGGGCGATGCGCTCATCCGGGCCGACCAGGTCGGAGCCGGGCAGCGGCGTGTCCGATCCGTTTGGGCCGACGAGCAGGTCGCCGCCCATGCCGGTCGTCAGGTTGACGATCACGTCGACGCCGCTCTCGCGAATGCGGCTGACCACGTCGCGATAGAGATCGACGCGCCGGGTTGGCTCGCCCGTCTCGGGGTCGCGAACGTGGCAGTGCACGATTGCGGCACCCGCCTTGGCTGCATCGATCGCCGAGTTCGCGATCTGCTCTGGCGTAATCGGCAGGTCCGGATGGATGCCGTGTGTGGCACCGGCACCAGTGATCGCGCAGGTGATGAATGGGTTCCAGTGCATGGGGTTCCTCTTAGTTGGCCGGGCGGAGGGTAGCGATCTGCTGCTCGACAGGTGCGTTCGCGATGGCAGTGGCGAGTGCATCGTCGTCGGCATAGCCCGTCAGCGCGATCGTGCGCGTCGGTACAGAAACGGTCAACTCATCCATGACGAACGGCCACGGCGATAATTCTTCGGCGCCGTCATCCGCTCGCACGACCTGCAGCGTGGCATCGTCGGGCAGCACGATCTCCATCGGGCCGGGCCCCGCCGGGTCGCCTTGGCAGACGCGCAGCGACAGTCGGTCGAAGACCTGCAGCAGCAGATAGTTGCGCCAGAGGTCGTCAACCTTGACGTCCAGTCCCGTCTGCAGCGCGGCATACCGCGCCTCTTGTTCCGAAACGAAGGCGTCGACGAGTGTCTGCGCGTCGGGCGCGCGGGTCAACTTGAGCGCCGGCTGCGTGCCATAGCGTCCGGTGTAGATCCCAGCCGAATGCATCGAGACCAGCAGGCCGGCATACGGGTCGAGGTCCTCGACCTCTTGGATACCGAGGCGATACAGCCGCAGGTGCTCCTCGATCAAGACATCGAGGAAGTTGGTGGGCCACCCCGTGTCGCCATTGATGCGCGGCATAGCTTCCCAATGACGCCAGCCAATATCGTGGAGGCGCGCAGCGAGTAGCACGCTGTCGCGCGGATCGAGCGCGGCTGCGGAATCGCCGCCCCAGGCCTCGGCCAGCTGGCCCGAGATAACGGAATGGTCGACCTGCATCACTACGGCGGCGCGCTCTTCGACGGTTCGGACGATCATCTGGAATCTCCGGGGGTGCGGGCGAGCCAAGCATGACGAACGACACAGAAGTTGAAGGTCCCCTGCGCTGTTGTATCCGCACAAAGCTGATCGAAGCGTTCGAGCTCGGCGACCGTTACGGCCTTACTCCGCTCGAGTGTGCGGCGGTACGTCGGCCAAGAATGGCCGAGGAAGCTATCACCAATGGCGTCCGTAACGGCCAAAATCTGCGGATCCCAGGCCACGATCTGGAAGCCCGCGGCAACGAGCCAATCGGGTACCTGACGGCCAGCATCCGGGTGCGGCTTGGTGTCGCACCAGGCCTGCTTAATGCGGGCGGCGAGCGCGGCATCGCCGATACCCCACGACGCCGATTCCCAATCGGTATCAGCAATCAGCAGCCGACCACCAGGGCGTAGGACACGCGCGATTTCGCGCAGCGCTCCGACGGCATCCGGTACGTACTCGATCACCTGCACGAGCACTGCGGCATCGAAGGCGTCGTCGGGAAATGGCAAGGCAGAGGCGTCACCGGTTGCGAATTCGATCGTGACGCCCGCCTCGTGCGCCTCGGCCTCCGCCGCGAGCAACATCGCGGGCGCCGAATCGATCGCTGTGACGCGGGCGCCGCGCAAGGCGAGGTCGCGTGCATAGATACCCGGACCGCAACCAATGTCCAGCACAGTCGCGCCCTCGATCGGGCCGAGTAAGTCGATTTGCAGCGCGCGAATCGCGACGACGTCGTCGCTGCGGTAGACACTACTGACCCGTGCGGCCGCTTCAGGGGTGTCCCAGGCCGAGCCAGCACCGTGCGCGGGGCGAGTAGAAGCGATGCTCATCCCGGTAGGCTACCGCCATGACCGATCGTGCGCGCGCCAGCCGCTCCGAATTCTTCGTCTTCCGTGACATCACGACGCGCTGGATGGACAACGACGTCTACGGCCATGTCAATAATGTCGTCTTCTACTCGTGGTTCGACACCGTCGTCAACGCGTTCCTCGTGGAGCACGGGGTGCTCGACTGGACGGAGGGCGAGACCGTGGGCCTCGTCGTCGAGACGATGTGTCGGTACCACGCTCCGGTTGCCTTTCCGGAGACGATCGAGGCGGGAATCTGCGTCGAGAAGATCGGCACGTCGAGCGTGCGCTACGAAGTCGGGATCTTTCGTCACGGCGAGGATTTGGCGGTGGCCGAAGGGCACTTCGTCCACGTCTACGTCGACCGTGCGACGCGACGGCCCGCTCCGATCAGCGATCAGCTACGCGCAGTGCTGCTTCCGATTTCGAAGAACCAGCCGTAATCTTCCGGTCAGCGAAGTATTCTTCGCAGCGACGACGGAAAGGTTCGGACATGCCCCTCAAGGAGCGCATCAGCGCATTCGACGGACTCGACATCACACCAGAGCAGCGCGAGATCCTCGAGGCGATCCGCGAGTTCGTCGATCGCGAGGTAATTCCGGTTGCGAAGGAACTCGAAGCACGCAACGAGTTTCCCACCAAGATCGTTGAAGGCCTGCGCGACATGGGCGCCTTCGGGATGCGCATCCCGACGGAGTACGGTGGCCTCGGCCTCGACCTCGTCACGTACGCGCTCGCGATCGCCGAGTTGACGCGCGGCTGGATGGCCGTGTCCGGCATCGTCAACGGGCAGTACATCGTCAGCGGCATGATCGCAGCGCACGGCACCGACGAGCAGAAAGCAAATTATCTACCGCGCCTTGCTGCGGGCGAGATTCGTTCGTGCTTCTCGATGACGGAGCCAGATGCTGGTTCGGATGTGCAGGCGATTCGTACGACCGCGCGGCTCGAGGGCGACGAGTACGTGATCGACGGCAACAAGATGTGGGTCACCAATGGCGATCGCGCTTCGCTGATTGCACTGCTCGTCAAGACGGATCCGAATGCCGATCCGCGTCACACGGGCATGACCGCACTGATCGTTGAGAAGCAGCCGCAGGTCGCGCAGCAGAATGGGTTGACGGTCTCACCACCGCTCGGCAAGCTTGGCTATCACGGTGTCGAGAGCGTCGAGTTCGCCTTCGAGGACTTTCGTGTGCCTACCTCTGCTGTCCTCGGTGGACCCGAGCTGGTCGGCAAGGGTTTCTATCAGATGATGTCGGGCATCGAGACGGGGCGCATCAATGTTGCCTCGCGTGGCCTCGGCATCTCATTGCGCGCGCTCGAGTTGTCGCTCGAGTACGCGCAGCAGCGCAGGGCGTTTGGCAAACCGATTGGTCAGCACCAGTTGATTCAGAAGAAGATCACGGACATGGCGACGCGGATCGAGGCGTCGAAGCACCTGATTCTGGCCGCGGCCCGCAAGAAGGATTCGGGGCAGCGTGCCGACATCGAGGCCGGGATGGCAAAGCTCTTCGCGACGGAGACGTGCCAGCGTTGTGCGGAGGAGGCGATGCGGATCTTCGGCGGCTATGGCTACTCCACGGAGTACGAGGTCGAGCGTCTCTATCGCGACGCGCCGCTGATGCTGATCGGCGAGGGCTCGAACGAGATCCAAGAGTTGATCATCGCCAAGGGCCTGCTCAAGCGTCACGAGCTGATCTGATTGCGTGGTGGGATCCGCCCCCACCACGCAATCAGATCAGCTCGTCATCACGAAGCTTCAGCTTCGTGATGGGGCCTGACCCCACCACGAAATTTCGCAAACTGCATGCAAAGGGTCGCTATTAGTCGCTTGCAATCCTGCGCGACCTGTGGTTTTGTATGCAACTCATGGCAAACGCTGTAACGCACCCGGTTGGCACAAGCGCGGAACGCGTCTATGACGACCTGCGCGAAGCGATCATCGGCGGCGAGTACACGCCGGGCGAGCGGCTCCGTACCGAGGCGCTCGCAGAGCGCTTTGGCACTTCGCGCACGCCCGTCCGCGAAGCACTTGTGCTGCTCGAAGGTGACGGGCTGGTCGAGCTCGAGCCGCGTCGCGGCGCCGTCGTTCGCAGTTTCGACGCAGCAGACCTCGTCGACCTCTACGAAGTGCGTGCGATCCTTGAGGCACGCGCCGCGCAGCTCGCAGCACTCCGCTTAACCCGCGAGGACCTCGACGCGCTCGATGCGACGTGTGATCGCGCAGAGAGCATGGCGGGCTCGGGGAAGGTCGCGATCGAAACGCTAATCGCTAGCAACGACGAGTTCCATCGCGTCATCGTCGAGGCCTCGGGCAGCGCGCGACTGACCGCGGCGCTACGCACGGTCGCTGGCATTCCACGCCCCTTCAAGGTTGCCTTCTGGAAGAACGGCGCAGAACGCACGCGCTCGCTGTCGGCACACCGCGAAATCGTCGCCGCATTACGCTCTCGATCGGCCGAACGCGCCGAGAGCGCGATGCGACTCCACGTACTAACTGCACGAGACTTTCTGATCGAGGTGATGGGTGAGCGACACTAATCCCCAAGCTGCTGGTCCGCTCGAGGGCGTGCTCATGATCGAGTTCGGCCAACTTCTGGCCGGACCGTACTGCTCGTCCCTGATGGCCGACTTTGGTGCCGAGGTAATCAAAGTCGAGGCACCACCCGCCGGCGATCCGATGCGCGTATGGGGGCGCGAGAAAGTCAACGATCACACGCTCTGGTGGCCGAGCCTCGCGCGCAGCAAGCAAGTCGTCACGCTCAACCTACGCGAGCCCGAGGGGCAGGAACTCGCGCTCGAACTGATGGCGAAGGCCGACGTCGCGCTCGAGAATTTTAGCCCTGGCACGATGGAGAAGTGGAATATCGGGCCGGACATCGCGCTCGAGCGCAATCCGAGGCTCATCTATGCACGCGTTTCTGGCTATGGCCAGACCGGCCGCTACAAGGATCGTGTCGGCTTTGCGGCAGCCGGTGAGGCGATGGGTGGCTTGCGCTACTTCAATGGCTATCCCGACCAGGCACCGCCGCGCAGCGGCATTTCGCTCGGAGACACCCTCGCAGCCAAGCAGGCCTTCGAAGGCATTCTGTTGGCGCTCTATTGGCGCGACGCGCGCGGTGGCAACAAGGGACAAGTGATCGATGCCGCCATCGTCGATGCCTGCTTCGCAATGACAGAATCGACGATTACCGAGTACGCCCTGACCGGAGCGATCCGTGAACCATCCGGCTCGTACCTCTCGAAGATTGCACCGTCCAATGTGCACAAATCGAAGGATGGTAAGTGGGTCGTGATCGCCGCCAACCACGACTCATTGTGGAAGCGGTTCGCGGTACTGATGGGTAAGCCCGAGCTGGCCGATGACCCGCGCTACGCAACCCATCGCGAGCGTGGCGAGCGCGAGCACGAACTCTATGCAATGATCGATGAATGGGCGGCCGGGTACACGGCCGTAGAGCTCGACGAGATGCTCGCCGAGGCAAACGTGGTATCGGCTGGTGTGTATTCCGCCGCTGACATGTACAACGATCCGCACTTCCGCGAACGCGGACTGATCGTGGATCTTGAAGACTCCGAAATCGGTACGATGCCGGTTCCGGGCATCACACCGAAACTCTCTGAGACTCCCGGTACGATTCGTTGGGGCGGCAAATGGGAGGTCGGTGCGGATAACGAAGCAGTCTGGTGTGGACTGGTTGGGCTCTCGCAAGGCGAGCTCGGCAAGTTGCAAGAGGCTGGGATCGTCTAGCGTAATGACCTGTAAGAGGAGAGAGAGGACGAATTCGTGGCTTATCGCCTAGGAGTGGACGTCGGTGGAACGTTTACCGACCTGTTCCTCGTCAATGACGAGGACGGAACTCAACATCGTGTAAAAACCCCGACGACACCGAGCGACCCTTCGCAGGGCGTGCTGATTGGTGTCGGCCGGATCTGCGAGACCGCGGGCATTAGCCCCGCTGAACTCCGCAACATCATGCACGGTACAACCGTGGCAACCAATGCAGTGTTGGAAGGCAAGGGAGCCCGCGTTGGTCTGATCACGACGCAAGGCTTCAAGCAGATCCTGCACCTTGCACGGTCGCAGACTCCAGGCCCCTTGGCGGGTTGGATCAATATGCAGAAGCCCGATCCGCCCGCAACGCTTGCGGACACGCGCGAGGCTGTCGAGCGGATGGGTCCGCGCGGCGATGCTGTCGTGCCCGTCGATGAGCAGCAGGTCGAGGAGATCGTCCACGATCTCGTCAAGAGTGGTGTCGAGTCGCTGACGGTTGGCCTGATCAACTCGTACATCTCCAACGCCCACGAGAAGCAGATCGGTGCAATCGTCGAGCGCCTCTACCCGGACTTCCCCGTCACGCTGTCGAGCGACGTCGTGCCAGAGTTCCGCGAGTACGAGCGCACGCTGACCGCCTGCATGAACTCGTTCGTGCGTCCGCAAGTACAGGCGTACGTCAAGAGTCTCGATGCCGAGTTGAAGCAGGCCGGTGCAACCTGTGACGTCAACATTCTGCGCTCTGACGCAGGCCTGATGACGACGCGTGAGGCTGGCCGCAACCCGATCTACGCCGTGCTTTCGGGCCCGTCGGGTGGTGTTGCTGGAGCACTCTACGTCTCGACTCGTGCTGGTTATCCGAACATCCTGACGTTCGACATGGGTGGCACGTCCACCGACGTCGCACTCTGCGAGAACGGCGAGCCGACGATTGGTCGCGACACGTCGATCGGTCAGTTCCGACTGAAGGTCCCGTCGATCAACGTCCACACCGTTGGTGCGGGTGGCGGCTCGATCGCGCACGTGCCAGAGCTGACGAAGGCACTGCGTGTCGGCCCGCAATCTGCGGGTGCCGAGCCCGGTCCTGCGGCGTACGGCAAGGGCGGCGAAGAGCCGACCGTGACGGACGCCAACGTGGTCGTGGGTCACCTTCCACCGAGCCTGTTGGGCGGCGAGATGACCCTCGACGTCGAGGCTGCGCGCAATGCCGTCAAAAAGATTGGTGACGCAATGGGTCTCGAGACCGATGCGGCTGCCGAGGGCATACTGAAGATCGTCAACGAGAACATGGCTGGCGCCCTGCGCCTGGTCTCTGTGCAGCGTGGTTACGACCCACGCGACTTCGCCCTCGTCGCCTTCGGTGGTGCGGGTCCAATGCACGCTAACGCGGTCGCCGAACTGATGGGGTCCTTCCCCGTCATCGTGCCACCGAGCCCGGGTCTGCTCTGCGCCATTGGCGACCTCGTCGCCGAGTTCCGCAACGAGTTTGCTCAGACAATCGTGCAGCCGATCGGAGAGGCTGACCCAGTACGCTTGGCGTCGGTGCTCGAAGATCTCGGTAAGCGCACGACCGACTGGATGACGTCGGAGGGTATTGCTCCTGAGGGTCAGCGGATCACGTATCTGGCGGACATGCGCTACGTCCTTCAGGGCTACGAGATTCCCGTGGCCGTCAACATCGACGAGGTCAAGGCCGGCAATCTCGATCAGCTCGGCTCGCTCTTCGACTCGATGCACGAGCAGCTCTACGGCTTCAAGATGGACGATGCCAAGCAGGAGATCGTCAACCTGCGTTGCATCGGCAATGGCGCCGTGCCGAAGATCACCCTGCCAAGCGCAGAGGTCAAGGCGAACGACGGCTCCGACGCAATCGTCGATGAGCACGAAGTCATGTTCGAGGGCAAGAAGGTTTCCTCGAAGATCTACGACCGCGCGAAGATGACCCCGGGTGCCAAGTTCAACGGCCCGGCAATCGTCACGGAGTTCGACGCCACTACGGTGGTCCTGCCTGGCTACACGGCCGAGATGGACCAGTTCTTCAACATCCTGATCAATCCATCGGCCTAGGGGAGGAGTTCTCATGGCAACAACCACAGATCAGCTGCGGATCGCAGAGATCCCGACCGGGGTCGATATCGACCCGGTCACGCTCGACATCATTGAGGGAGCGCTCAAGAGTGCTCGTTACGAGATGGACGCTGTGCTCTTTCGCTCCGCGATGAGCCCGGTGATCCGCGAGCAGCACGACGAATTCCCGATGATCACCGACCCGCGCGGTCGCATGGTCGTGGGGCAGTTCGGTGCCTACATCAACGAGATGATGGAGGACTGGGAAGGTGGCATTTACGAGGGTGACGTGATCCTCTGTGCCGACCCGTTCAAGTGCTCCGGTTCGATCTCGCATACGAACGACTGGCTCGTGCTGGTCCCGATCTTCCACACCGGCGAGCTGGTGGGTTGGTCGAGCCAGTTCGGCCACATGATGGACTGTGGCGGCCGCCTGCCGGGCTCGCTGCCCACCAACGCGAAGACGATCTACGACGAGGGGCTCATCATCCCCCCGATCAAGGTTGTCGAGCGGGGCGAGATCCAGAAGCCCGTACTGGCGTTAATCATGAACAACATGCGTAATCCGTCGATGAACCGAGCCGACCTGTTCGCACTCGTCGCGGGTTGCCGCTCGGGTGAGAAGCGCGTGCAGGAGTTGTGTGACCGCTTCGGCAAGGAGACCTACCTGGCAGCTCTGCAGGCCCTCCTCGACCGGACCTACGCGGCCATGAAGCAGCTGATCAACTGGGCCATCCCGGAGACGCCACAGTCCTTCGAGGACTATGTCGACGATGACGGCCTAGGCAACGGTCCATTCAAGATGAAACTGACCATTTGGCGCGAGGGTGACCACGCGTTCTTCGACTGGTCGGGTACGGATCCGCAGGCGATGGGTCCGGTGAACTTCTACCTCTCTGAGGGTATGTTCAAGATGTTCATCGGCATCTACCTGATCATGGTCAACGATCCGCAGATCCTGTTCAACGACGGCTTCTATCCGTTGCTGCACATCATTCTGCCCGAGGGTTGTCTGCTGCGTCCGAGGTTCCCCTCGGCGCTCGGCTGCCGCACGCATGCGCTCGCGCGCCTGTTCGACGTGCTTGGTGGTGCGCTCTGCAAGAACGCTCCCGAGATCAACACGGCAGCGGGTTACGGCACCTCGCCGTACATGCTGTATTCGGGTTGGGGCGAGAAGGGCGAGTTCTTCTTCGCCATGGAGATCCTCTACGGAGGCATTCCGGGCCGTCCGATCGGCGACGGTATGGACGGTCACTCGTGGTGGCCGCTGTTCGAGAACATTCCGACCGAGTACTTGGAGACGTACTATCCGCTGCGCATCGACGGGTATACGACGATTACCGACTCGGGTGGTCCGGGCCTCCATCGCGGAGGCAATGGCGTTGAGAAGCGCTACGTCTATCTCGAGCCGGGCCAGGTCTCGATCCATGATGACCGTTGGTTGACGCGCCCGTGGGGCGTGCTCGGCGGCTGGCCGGGTGGTCGTTCGGAGAAGATCCTCCAGCGTGCAGATGGCACGGAAGAGCGCTTGCCATCGAAGTGCGACGAGGTCGAAGTCGTGCCGGGAGACATGCTCATCTATCGCACCGCTGGTGGTGGTGGTTGGAAGGATCGTCTCGATCGTCCGACCGACATCGTGGCGAAGGACGTCTCGTACGGCCTCGTGAGTGCTGGCTACGCCAAGGAAGGCTACGGCGTTGTGATCAACGCGGACGGCTCCGTGGATGATGCAGCAACGACGGCTGAGCGTGATCGGCAGCGCACTGAGCGTGGTGACGCTCAGGCCTTCGATTACGGCCCGCCGCTGGCAGAGGTGATTGCCAACTGCAAGGCCGAGACGGGTCTCGAGCCGCCGATCCCCGCAGTGCCGCTGCGTTGGTCGCCGCTCGAGCCGGGTGACGACGCTCAGCGCCGCGTGCGCGAGGCGGATAACTTGCCCGGAGAGATCGTTACGGCATGAGTAGTACACACGGACACGACACCGACGCGTTCTATCAAGAGCGCGGATTTGGAAAGGTCGCCGGCTTTGGCCGGCGGCCCGTCCTTGTCGTGGTCGATTTGCAGAAGGGTTTTACGGATCCGGCGTCGCCGCTTGGCGGCGACTATCCGGAGCTGGTGGCCGAGAATCGCCGTCTGATCGATGTCTGTCACGATCGTGGTGTGCCGGTGGTCTTTACGACGACGTATTACGACAAGGCGCCGGCGCAGGCTGCTGCCGTGTTCCAGGCGAAGGTCCCGGCGCTACTCATCCTCGAGGAGGGCTCGGCGTGGGCGGAGATCGATGAGCGGCTTGGCATGACGGACAAGGACACGTTGGTTGTGAAGCAGTTCGCGTCGGGCTTCTGGGGGACGAACCTTGGCAGCTTGATGGCTGCGTGGCAGGCGGATACGGCGATCGTCACGGGCGTTACGACATCGGGCTGTGTGCGTGCCACTGCCGTCGACGCCTTGCAGCACGGCTATCGCGTCGTGGTGCCGCGCGAGTGTTCGGGCGATCGTGCTCCGGGCCCGCACGAGGCGAACCTGTTCGACATGAATCAAAAGTACGCCGACGTCCTCGCCAATGACGATGTCGTCGCGTATCTGGAGTCGCTGCCGGTCCAGACGCCAGCTATCTAGATTTCGTGGTGGGATCCGCCCCCCATCACGAAATCGCGTCGCGCAGAACCGACTGGGCCCGGTAGACGACGGGGTAGTCGACGAAGGTTCCGTCGTCCATCGTAAACGCCGATACGCCTTTGCTTTCGTGCTCGGCAAAGGCATCGACGATCGCCTGAGCCCAAGCCACCTCGTCGGCTGACGGAGCGAAGACGGCCGCCACGATCGGCAATTGCTGCGGGTGCAACACCATCTTGCCTTGGAAGCCGAGTCGCTTCGCCCACGTTGCAGCGGTGCGCGTACCCTCATCATCCTTGAGACCAAGGTACGGACCATCGATCGGACCCTCGAGACCCGCAGCGCGCGCGGCCAGCACGAGCTGGCTGCGGACGTGGAAGAGCTCGTAGCCATCGGCGGTCAGTTCGACGCCCAGATCGTTCGAGAGATCGGCTGGTCCGAGCAGCAGGGTGCGCAGACGTGGTGTCGACTCAGCAATCGCTGGGGTGGCGAGCACTCCCTTGGCGGTTTCGGTGATTGCGATCAGACGGATCGTTCCCGCTTCGATCCCATACTCGGGCTCGAGCTTGTCGATCCGGCTGGCAACGTGGCGCACCTCGTCGGGCGACTGCACCATCGGGATAATTACACCGGCGAGACGCGACAGCATCGGTCCGAGTGCGTCGAGGTCGTCCTCCATAAACGCGCTCTCGGGGCCATTGATACGCAGGTACACGTTGGCGTCCACCGCCGAGGGGTCGAGCAGCGTCTCGGCGACGATCGTGCGCGCCTCGGCCTTCGCCGTCTTGGCAACGGCGTCCTCAAGGTCGAGACACACGGCGGAGGCGCCGAGGGCCATTGCCTTGAGTGACCGCTCGCCATTGTCGGCTGGGGCGAACATCAACGTGCGGATCGGAGCACTCATGGGCTTCCTCTCATGACCGAAGGATTCTTCTGACAGTATGCCGGGGATGGCTGCGAATAGCACCCCATGGCACGGTGACAAGCGGGGGGCCGTCGCAGCAGTCGCCCTCAGCGGCAGTGCGCTGATGATGGGGTCGTTTGCGACGCTCTCACTCGCCCCAATCGCTCCACTCATTCGCGCGGACATGGGCCTCAGTCGCGCCGGTATTGGGTTTCTGACGGCTGCGATCTTTCTTGGGGCCGCTGTTGCGAGCACGCCGGCGGGGCACCTGACAGACCGCATTGGTGCCGTGCGCCTGTTGATGCTGGCAATGGTTGGCGTGGCTGTTGCTGAGTTGATCGCGTCGCTGTCGCCGTGGGTTTGGCTCTTCGGAGTCGGGATCTTTGGTATCGGTCTCGCCTATGGCTGTATCACCCCGCCGACCAACGTGATCGTTCGTGGCGCGGCCGACGGCTCCAACCAAGGGCTGATCATGAGTGCGAAGCAGATCGGTGTGACGCTCGGTGGTCTGCTCGCGGGTCTATCCTTGCCCACGATCGCTGACGCGTACGGTTGGCGAGCTGCCCTGCTGGCGCCCGTGCTGACCGCGCTGGTGATCGCCGTGTTGGTCTACCTGATGCGAGCGAATCTGCAACACCAGGTTGGACCAATGGCGCATCCGGATGTCCGCGCCGAGAAGCTCCAGATCCGCCGAGCCTGGCGCGTCGGCGTTGGTGGATTCGGGTTTCTGATGGCGGGGCTGCAGCTCTCGTTCGTGTCGTATCTCGCCGTCTTCCTAACCGAAGATCATGGCTACCGACTCGGCATTGCTGGCGTGTCGCTCGCTGTTGCCATGCTTGGCGGCACGATCGGGCGTTTGGGTTGGGCTGTGGTGTCGGATCGCTGGTTTAGCCATAACCGTTGGGCTGGACTCTCGCTAACGGCTCTGATTGCCGCGATCGGACTGTTCGGTATGGCGGTGCTGCCGACCGGGCCACTGCTCTGGTCGTGTGTGGCGCTGGTTGGCCTCTCGAGCATTGGCTGGAATGGCGTGTTTCTTGCCATGGTCGCCAATAGTGTTCCGCCGAGCCATGTCGGTCGCCTCTCCGGCTGGGCGCTGCGGAGCGTGTTCACTGGCGTCGTCGTGATTCCACCGATCATGGGTTTCATCGCCGACCGCGAGGGCTGGGCCACAACCTGGCTGGTCGCTTGTGTCGTGACGCTGATCGCCGGCACGGCAATCGCACTCGGCGCGCGCGGCGGCGTAAACCCACACAAAACGTAGGGTTTGACCAGACCGCCTTTGGGCGTGATACTTACGCCTACTTACGCAGGAGGAGAAAACCATGCGAGCAGCTCGATTTCTTGAATACGGTGGCATTGACAAGATCGTCGTGGAGGATCTACCCGATCCGACACCGCTCGCTGATGAGGTGCTGATCAAGGTCGGCGCCTGTGCCCTCAACCATCTTGATGTTGACTTCCGAGAGGGCATCTCGCGCTTCCCTGTCGAGCCGCCTGTGATCTTCGGTCTGGAGATGGCCGGGGAGATCATCGAGGTTGGTGCCGACGTGACGGGTTGGAAGGTCGGCGACCGCGTTGCTCCATACCTGATGGGGATCGATCTCGATAACCATTACGCGCGCACGGGTCGCGAGAATCTCGCCGCCAACGCGTTCCTTGGCATCACTCGCCCGGGTGGCTACGCCGAGCTCTGCGCTGTGCCGCAGACGCACCTTGTGCGCATCCCCGACGGCATGTCGTACAGCAATGCGGCAGCGGTTCAGGTCGCCTTCGGGACGGCCTTCCACATGCTCTTCACGCGCGGCCGCCTCGCAATTGGCGAGACCGTGCTGATCAACTCGGTTGGTTCCGGCATTGGCTCGGCCGCGGTCCAGCTCGCCGCGATGAGCGGGGCTAGGATCATTGGCACCTCGTCGGGTGACGACAAGCTCGAGGCCGCCAAGCAGCTTGGCATGCAGCATGGCATCAACTACACCAAGCAGGACATTGTTGAAGAGGTCATGCGTATCACGGACGGCGCGGGCGCGCATCTCACCTTTGAGCACGCGGGCGGCGACCTCTTCGCCGCGGGCCTCAGCTCGTTGGGCAAGGATGGTCGTCTCGTCACGTGTGGTGCCCACTCGGGTGAGGTCGTGCCGCTCGACATCATCCCGCTGTTTCGCATGCAGTGGCAGATCATCGGCTCCTTCACGTACACGAAGGGCGAGTACGAGACGGTCATGCAGATGTGCGCCGATGGCCTGCTCAAGCCACTCGTTGATACGGAGGTGCCGCTCGAGGAGATCCGCTCCGCCTTCGAGCGCATGGAGAGCCGCGGCCACTTCGGCAAGATCGTGGTTGTTCCGTGATTGCACGCGAACTCGCGCGGTGGGTGCTGGGTCTCAAGTACGAGGACATCGATGTGGGCACGGAGGCGTATGCCCGCGAGTTGATTCTCGATCACATTGGCACGGCAGCGCGCGGTAGCGTGGCCGACAACATGCCGAGCGTCGATGCGACGCTGGCCGCGATGGGCGCAGCTACTGGTCCGCACCTGACAGCTGTTGTCGGCAAGCAGCCGGCACGACCCGAGTGGGCGGTGTTTTCGAATGCGATCGCGGCGCACTCGATCGAGCTCGACGACACGCATTCCGCGTCGTCGCTGCACCCGGCTGTTGTCGTCATCCCGGGCGCACTCGCTGCGGCGGAGATCGAGGGGTCGAGCGGCAGGGAGTTTATTGCCGCCGTCGTCGCTGGCTACGAAGTGGCTTGCCGTCTCGGTCGTGCGCTCAATCCGAAGGATGTCTACGCCAAGGGGTTTCATCCGACGCCGATCGTGGGTCCATTCGCGACGGCTGCTGCTGTCGGCAAGCTGATTGGTCTCAGCGAGAAGCAGCTCGCGCACGCCTTCGGCATTGCGGCGAGCGAGTCGGCTGGGCGCACGGAGTTTCTCTCGGAGGGGGCGTGGACGAAACGCTTCCATCCGGGCTGGGCGAGCCATGCGGGCTACATCGCCGCGCGGCTGGCACAGAATGGCTTCACCGGTCCCTCGCAGCCGTTTGACGGGCGCGATGGTTTATTGCGTGGCTACGGATCGACTGAGCACGCCGACCGTCTCACTACGGGTCTTGGCTCGCCGTTCGAACTGTCGCGGACGAGTGTTAAGCCGCATGCGTGCTGCCGCTATAACCAAGGCCCGATCGACTTGGCGATCAAGTTGCAGCGCGAGCATGGTGTCGGTGTCAGTGATATCGCTTCGATTGAGGTTGGGGTTGTCACAGCAGCCATCGGGATCGTTGTCGAGCCGCGCGATCGCAAGATTCGTCCCACTAACGATGTGGATGCACAGTTTTCGCTGCCGTACGCCGTTGGTCTTGGTATCGAGAAGGGGCAGGCGACGCTCGCCGAGTACGCCGAGCCGACGATGTCGGATGCTGGTGTGTTGGCGATTGCCGAGCGTACGACGGCGGTAGTCAAGCCGGAGTTCGATGCGAAGTACCCAGACATCTGGCCGTGCGACATGACGATCACCACCACCGACGGGCGCACGTTGTACGCGGCGCTCGAGTTTGCGAAGGGCGATCCAGAGAATCGGCTCAGCTACGACGAGATGTGCGCCAAGTTCCGCGCGCTTGCGGGCGTCGTTTTCGATCCGGCCCAGCTCGATGCAATCATCGCGGCCGTCGACACGTTGGCCGAGGGT
>JBCKBR010000015.1:0-35172 GCA_038911065.1 Gaiellales bacterium
CTACACGGTGCCGGGCGCGGCAATCGGACCGATCGCGCCAGAGTCTGCGAGCTCAGAGATCTCGGCCTCGCTGTAGCCCAGTTCGGCGAGCACTTCCTCGGTGCAGGAGCCCTGGTTGAGGCCAGCATGGCGGATGCTGCCGGGGGTGCGTGAGAGGCGGGGTGTGACGGCGGGCTGGAGCATTTCGCCATCGCCGTGCGGATTATTGACGGTGGCGAGCGAACCGCGCGCGACGACGTGCTCGTCGGCGATCAACTGCTCGGCGCTATAGACAGGGCCAGCGGCGGCGCCGGCATCGGCGAGGATCCGGACGGCCTCGCGCCACGGTTTGTCGGCGGTCCAGTTGGCGATGATCTCGTCCAGCACATCGACGTTGGCGATGCGGTCGGCGTTGGTGCCAAAGCGCGGGTCGTTGGCGAGATCAGCGCCGCCGACGGTCTCGAGGATGCGCTTCGCCACAGAGTCGGCGGATCCGGACATGCAAATCCACCCATCGGAACACTGAAACACGTTGCGAGGAGCCGAGAACCAAAGGCGCGAACCGATACGTTGGTCGGAGAGTCCCGTGCGGTGCGTAATCGCAGTACCCGGGCCGACGACGTCGAGCATTGACTCGAGCAGTGTGGCGTCAATTACCTGGCCTTCGCCGGTCAGATCGCGATGACGAATTGCGGCGAGTACCGCAAAGGCGGAGAGGGCGCCGGTGATCTCGTCGGCCAATGCGATCGGTGGCAGCGTTGGCGGACCATCAGGTTGCCCCGTGGTGTAGGCGAGCGTGGACATCGCCTCCGCGATCGTTCCGAACCCGGCCCGTAATGCATACGGACCATCCTGACCGAACCCCGTCACACGCAGAATCACGAGACCAGGATTCTCGACAAGTAAGACGGATTCAGGATCGAGCCCAAGCCGTTCGAGCGCGCCCGGGCGGAAGTTCTCGATCAAGACGTCGGCCGTGCGAACCAATCGCAGCAGGACCTGTTTGCCCTTTTCGTGCTTAAGATCAATCTCGATCGGGCGCTTGTTGCGACCAACGAGACGCCAATAATAACTATCGTTGCCGTCCGCTTCGCCGAGATTGCGAGCGCCATCGCCAGCGCCCGTGCGCTCGACCTTGATCACGTCGGCCCCAAAGTCGGCCAGACGACGTGCTGCACTGGGCCCCGCAAGCACCGATGCGAGATCGATGACACGTAGACCGCGGAGCGGACCCTCATGCTGCTCTGTGGTCATCGCTAGTGCGCGCCCGTTGGTAGCACGTCATCAAAGGCTGCCAACACGCGGTCAGCGGTCTCTTGGTTGGCGTTGACACCCATCATGCCGATGCGCCAGATCGGGGGAGCTGTTGGGCCGAGACCACCACCGATCTCGATGTTGTGCGTGTTGAGCAGCGTTCCCTGCACGGCCTTGCCGTCAACACCGTCCGGCACGCGCACGGCCGTCAACTGGGCGAGTTGGTAGGCGGGATCAGCAAGCAGGTCGAAACCGCGCTCGTGGAAACCGGCTTGGAGGTAGGTGCCCGCTTCTGCGTGTCGCGCATAGCGCGCATCAAGCCCCTCCTCGAGTGACAGGCGCAACGCCTCGTCGAGCGCGTAGTACTGCAGGTTCGGCGTCGTGTGGTGGTACGTGATCGGGCGATCGATCCAGTGCTTGATGAGCGCGGCGAGATCGAGCGAGTACGGCACCGGCATGTTGTCGCGGCCAAGGCGTTCAATTGCGCGCGACGAGATGGTGATCGGCGACAGGCCGGGAGGCGCCGCGATGCATTTTTGGCTACAGCCATAGGCGTAGTCGATGCCCCAGGCGTCGGCCTCGATTGGCATACCACCGATGGCCGTCACGCAGTCTGTGTACAGCAGTGCGTCGGTGTTTGCTGCGCGCATTGCCTCGCCCAGCTCCTGAATCGGGTGGGCGACACCCGTTGAGGTCTCGGCGTAGACCACGCAGACCATCACGGCGTTTGGATTATTGGCGAGCGCGTCGAGGATCTGATCATTGGGCACGTGCTGACCAAACGGGGCGGTCAACTCGACGATGTTGGCACCACGCCGTCGCAGCATCTCGATGATGCGATTGCCAAAGAAGCCGGCGCTGGCAGCGACGACCGTGTCGCCCGGCGCGACGAGATTGAGGATGCCGGCCTCCATGCCGCTAGTGCCGCTGGCCGAAAGGCACATCGAGGCGCCATCCGTGCGCCCGTAGATGGTGCCGATCATGTCTGACATGACCAGCATACGCTCCCAAAAAACTGGGTCGAGGTGGCTGATCAGCGGCTTCGACATCGCTTCGAGGACACGCGTGTCGACATTGGAAGGACCAGGGCCAACCAAAAGGCGGGTCGGGGGTTGAAAACGCTCGTGGCGTACGCGGTCAGGGGCGGTGGCACTCAAAACGGATTCTCCCGATGTCGATTGAGACTAGTCTACGCGCGACATACCATAACTTCTATGCCGATTTTCTAGAAAATAGATAGGCAAAAGCCTAATACTATTCCTAGCCAACACTCCGGATGCCGACTGCGATTCCCGCCATCGTCGTGATCAGGCCCCGGTCAGTCGATCAGCACGAGCCACGACGTTCTCCGCCATCTTGATCGAGGCGGCGTCGATTAGTCGACCATCCAGCGAGACCGCTCCCTTGCCTTCGCGCGCCGCCGCTTCCATGGCGGCCAGGATGCGGCGTGCGCGATCGATCTCCTCGGGCATTGGAGAGAAGATCTGGTTGGCGAGCTCGATCTGCGAGGGGTGGATTGCCCACTTGCCTTCGCAGCCCAGCGCGGCGGCACGTCGCGCGGCCATCAGATAGCCATCACGATCGTTGAAATCGCCGAAGGGCCCATCGATTGGGCGCAGCCCCGTCGCGCGGCAGGCCACGACCATGCGCGACAGTGCGTAGTGCCACGGGTCGCCCCAATGCAATTCGCGCGAGCCATCGTCGGCCTTGTCGGTGAGCACGGCGTACTCGGGGGTGACGCCGCCGATCACGACGGTGCGGGCACGCGTGGAGGCCGCGTAGTCGGCGACGCCGAAGGAGAGGGCCTCCATCCGGTCGAGGCGCGTCTCGGCAATCCGTTCGACGTTGGCCATACCGGGCGCGGTCTCGATCAGCGCCGTCAGCGCAATCGTGTCGTAGCCGTAGGCCTGCTCAATCTGGTCGAGTAGGGTCGCGACGAACTCGATGTCGGATGGCTTACCGACCTTCGGTATCAGGATCATGTCGAGACGGTTGCCGACGGCTTCGACGATGTCGACGACGTCACGATAGGCCCAGTGTGTGTCGAGGCCATTGATGCGCACGGAGACACCGACCTGCGACCAGTCCTGTGACTGAAGCGCTTCGATCGCGTTCTTGCGGGCTTGGACTTTGTCGTCGGGCGCAACGGCGTCCTCGAGGTCGAGGAAGACGATGTCCGCCCCCGCTGTTGGGGCCTTCTCAAGCATCCGGAGATTGGAGGCGGGGACGGCGAGTTCGGAACGGTGGAGTCGGTCTCGGTTATGCATACCTGCACGTTACGTCAGCAATACATGGACTTCCAGCAGGTAATAGTGTCTAATTGATAAGGCAATGGCTATGACACTCTCCCAGCTGCGCACCTTCATCGCCGTTGCGGAGGACGGTTCCGTGCGCGCGGCGGCCGAACGTCTCCACGTATCACAGCCATCCGTCTCTGGCAGTATCGCCGCCCTTAGCGAAGAGGTCGGTGTGCCACTCACCGAGCGCGATGGGCGCGGTATGAAGTTGAGCCCGGCTGGCGAAGCCTTCCTACCACACGCCCGCGAGGCACTTGGCCTGCTGAGTCAGGGCGCGCGTCTGGCCCACAGCGCAGCACTGCACGAGAGCGCGACCGTCCGGATTGCCGCTGTCTATACCGCCGCCGAATTCCTCCTGCCACAGCGCCTCCGCGCCTTCCGCGAAGCCCATCCGGAGATTCCGATCCAACTCGAGATCGGCAATCGCGAATTCGTGCTCGACCTGCTGACGTCGCGGAGTGCAGACATCGGCATCGGCGGACGCGCGCCCGATGATGGGATGTTCGAAGCCTTCAGAATCGCCACCAACCAGCACATCGTCGTGGCGGCGCCCGAGCACCCGTTCGCCGGTCGCTCGCAGATCCCGGTGCGCGATCTCGCGGGCGAGACGTGGTTGGTGCGAGAGGAGGCTTCCGGGACGCGGCGACTCGTGGACGAGTATCTCGCTGGCGCGCATATCACGCCGCCGGTGACGACGATCGGCTCGAACGGTGCCGTGGCCGCCGCCGTCATGGTTGGGCTCGGTGTTGGTGTCGTACCGCTCGTCGCTGTCGAACACCAGCTCGCCTTAGGGACGCTCGTGCAGCTCGACGTCGATCCCACACCACCGTCGCGCGACTGGTACGCGCTCTTGCCCGCCCGCCGACCCAGCAGCGCCGCACGTACTCTCGCCGAGTTCCTTACACAGGCCTAAGAAACTGCACGATGCGGTCAGCGATCTCGTCGGGGCGCTCGACGTGCAACCAATGGCCGACGCCTTCGACGAGTTCGAGGTCGAGGCCAGCGGGAAAGCGCGACTCGATGTCGACGAAGCAGGCGGGACGGATGCAGCCATCGTTTATGCCGTGCAGCATCAAGGTCGGCACGAGTACGTCGCCGGTCATTGATGTTGAGGCGAAGTCATCGCGATACCAGCCGTGCACCGCCTCGGCGACACCAGGGCGCTGCAGGATCTCGAGCACCTGCGGCCACTCGCTGCGGGTGAGTCCGGGCGACCACTCCTCGTTGATTTGCGCCAGCCATGCGGGGTCGGCGGCTAGCTCGGTCGCACCACTGGAATATGCAAGGATCCAGGCATAGGCACCAGTCTTTTGTTCCTGAAGATCGTTGTGCCGCGCGGCGAAGCCGGCGGGATGAGGGATGGCCAGCGACACGACGTGGGATACGCGCTCGGGGTGGTCTGCGCCGAGATCAAGGGCGACACAGCCGCCCCAATCGTGGCCGACCACGGGCACCCGATCGAGCCCGAGGGCGTCGAGCACTAAGACCATGTCTTCCGCGACGCGCGCACTCGCGTAGTTGTCGACCGGACCCGACGGCGCATAGCCGGGCAAGGCCGGGACAATCGCCTGGAACCCGGCTGCGACCAAGCGGTCAACGAGGGGTCGCATACCAATCGGCGCATCGGGAAAGCCGTGCAGCACCAGCACTGGATCGCCCTCGCCGATCGTCCAGACAGCCACTGCAGCACGCGCATCGACGATGCGTGGCTCGCGTTCAAAGGCGTCCATCAGATCGCCGCGAAGCCGCCATCAACGGGCAGCATCACGCCCGTCACCCAGGCGGCATCGTCCGAGGCAAGAAAGAAGGCTGCACCAGCAATGTCTGCAACTTCACCAAGACGTGGCATCGGCGTCGACGCATGTAGTCGCTCGAGGCGAACCGGGTCGTCCCAAAGGTCGCGCGTCATGGCGGTCTTGACATACCCCGGGCAGATCGCATTGACGGTGATCATGTGTGGTGCCAGCTCGACGGCGAGCGTGCGCGTCAGCTGGACAACAGCGCCCTTACTCATGTTGTAGTGCAGTCCCGTCTGGATACCCTTGAGGCCCGCGATCGAAGCCAAATTGATGATACGCCCACCACGATCCTGCATGACCATCTGGCGCGACGCCTCGCGGCAGGTCCACCACATACCGTCCTGATTGACGGCCTGCACGCGCTTGTAGTCGTCCCACGGCTCGTCACGTAGCGCGTACGCCTTGGGTGAGATACCTGCGTTGGCGACCGTAATGTCCAAGCCACCAAAATCTGCGACCGCACGCGCGACCGTGGCCACCACCGCATCCCCATCCGTCACATCGCAGTGCGCGAAGATGGCATTGCCACCGGCCTCCATGATCAACTCGTGGGTCGGCGTCGACTCCTCCCAGCTGCCGACGACGGCTTCGCTCGTGATGTCGGCACAGACGACATTCGCACCCTCGGCCGCGTAGCGCAGCGCGATTGCGCGACCATTGCCGCTGGCGGCCCCCGTGATCAGCGCAACCTTGCCCGCCAGTCGTTGGTCCATCACGTCAACTCTCCTCTGTTCGTGTCTCTGCTGTGAGCACGGCATCGCGTCCACCGTCGAGACGAATTGTGGCGCCATTCAGCGACGAGCTGGAACTCGTCAACACCCAGCGCACCGTATCGGCAACCTCTTGGACGGGCACGTCGTCGGCCACCGCGATCGTGTTGATAGTCAGGTTTGGCACGGGTGAGCAGACCTCCGTCAACATCGTGAGGCCCGCAGAAGCCACGGCGCGTGCCCCGTCGAGATGGTCGGGTAGGACACCATTGGCGGTACACACGACCACGATACGGACCGGGTGACCGAGCTGTGCGGCAAGTTTGGTGGCAACAAAACCGACCGTGACAGTGCGTCCGATCAGACTGCCGAGAGCTTCGGTCGCCAGGGCACCAACCGGGCCCGCGGTCGCCGGTAGGGCGATGATCACGAGCTCGCTGGGGCGCTGATGTTCGATCGCCGCGACGAGCTCACCCATCCGGCTCGGTGGTGGCTCGTCGCGGAGCGCGCGTGCAACGGCACAGTCACTGCCGACGACGAGCATCGTCATCGTGTCGCTCCGGGGTGTGCCAGCCAACCCGTACTGGAGGCGCGCATTCCCGCGTCGATCAGCAGACCGACACCCGTGATGCGCGCTGCGTCCGGTCCAAGTAAGAACGCTGCGGCACCGGCGACATCCTGTGCGCGTACCGTGGTACCAAGCGGCGGTGAGAGCCAACCATCAGTTGCGCCGGGCTCGCGACGACCACTCGTCGTCGAGAGCATGCCGGGTGCGGTGTCGCCGGGGCAGAGCGCGTTGACGCGAATTCCGTCCGGTCCCCACTCGGCCGCCAGGCAGCGCATGAGTGCAAGCACCATCCGCTTCGTTACCGAGTACCCGGCAATCGGGGCCTCCCCCCAGACGCCAGCATCAGAACTCGTCATCAGCAGCGAGCCATTGCTGGTCGCGAGGTGGCGGTGGGCAGCGCGGGCATGGCGATGCACAGCGAGGACGTTGACATCGAGCAGGCTAAACCAGTCATCGGCCTCGGTTGCCAGTAGATCCGCGTCTAAGATAACACCCGCGTTCAGTACGACCGCATCGAGCCCCCCGAGCAGGCTGGCTGCCTCCAGCACGGGGTCGTGAGTGGTGTCAGCGACGTCGCCAATAATCGCGACGCCGTTGAGTTCTTGGGCGACCGCCTCGGTCCGCTCGACGGAGCGACCGGCAACCGCAACCCGCCAACCATCTGCCGCGAGTCGCCGGCAGATCTCTCTGCCAATGCCAGAGCTGCCACCCGTGACCAGAACGCGCGGGGCCATCAGGCAAGTCCGAGCGGGCGGCGGGCAGCGAGGCGGGCGGCGTAGTGACCAATCACCCGAGCATCATCGCCGATCAGATACGGGATGTCGGGACCGGTCGAGAGTCCCAGCGCAATCCGACCATCAATACAGGCGATGCCAATGCCAAGCGGCGAGCGAGTTGCGGCCTCCCGGTACCCGGTGGCAGGAATGATCATCAGCGGTACACCTTCCTCCTCAAAAGCTGCGGCAACCGCGCGAATCGTGGCTGGCTGATCGCAGGCCAACATCACGGCGGGCGGCGTCATGCGCCCCTCGCATGCAGCAGCACGAGACCCACGGCCACGGCAGCGCGCGGCCCGTGCCGCCCAAGCACGTCACCACGCGCTATGGCAAGGTCGAGATCGGCCAGCGCAAGCGTCACCTCGGCGACGACTTCGGCATCCTCTGCACAGCCCCCCACCAACACAACCAATTCGCCACGCGGTAATCCTCCGATCGCATCGATCGCCCGGCGGAGATTGGTCGCGATCACCTCGCGCTTGGCTGTGCGGCGCAGCCGACTCCACACCTCCGGCGCCAGCGAGGCTGTCAGTGGGTCGAGTGAGCCACCGCGGCGCTCCGTCATACAGAGATGCGCGATCGTCTGCGGTGGGGCGGGTGTCGTTAGGAATGTCCGGCTGCCATCCTCGTGGCGCAGAATAAATGGTGTCTCGACATGCACGCTCGGTAGCTGCTTGGCGCGCTCGGCTCGCAGGACGTCGATGCCGAGGAGCGCGCCGCAGAGATGGTCGACCAGTACGCCAGCACCCGCTGCGGCCACCGCGCGAGTCTCGCCGTCGAGCACGACGTGGAGGTCGACCGTGCCTCCTCCGATGTCGATCACGATCGGGGCATGGCCGGCACCCGGTGTTGTCGAAGCGCCCGCCACGGCGGCGGCCGTCTCTAAAGCGACGACGATCACCTCGGCGGTGGTCTGTGCTGCCAAGGCTTCTTCGAGCGCGCGGTCACCGCGCTTGGCAAGCACTGCCAGTCCGACCGCTCTCCGGTGCATCAACTGCAGCGCGAGCGCCGTGCTGTCCTCGGCGGCGGGCAAGCGCGTCCAAAACGCATCGAGCAGCGGCAGGTCAAGATCCTCGATGGTCGCGACGCAGCCGATAGCCGGAGGTGGCGAATCGACATCGATCGACACGACGGCACCGCTGTGCAGCGTCGCCTGTCGGGCTGCGCTGCGTGCCGATCCGCCGCCCGAGGCCTCGCGTCGGACTGCGATACCAGCGCGATGGCCCACCAGTGCGCGTGCCGCATTGCGGGCGCCGCGGGCGCGTGCGGGATCGAGCGAGAGCAGCACTGCCAGTCGCAGTGGATCGGCGAGCTGGACGACAGTCGCGCCCTGTGCAGCGACCTCGACGGCCGCCCACGCGCCGCGCGGTAGGGTGGCTGCGTCGTGGACCTCGTCAACGATCGGTAGCGATCGGTCCACCCGATTACCGATCAAGACACCATCGTCGCCGGTCACGATGATCGCGACGATCTGCCATCCGCGCTCCCGTGCCGCGTTGATCTGGGCGGCCGCGTCGTCGAAGTCGATCAGTGGAACGATCGGGATGACGGAATTCGGTAGGACGTCGCCGACGAGATCTGCAAGATCGACGAGCTGTCCGGCCGCTGCTCCGACACCCGAAGGTGTCGCACTAACCGGGCGGGCGATGCCAACGCCGCCGAGGTCTTGCGTCTCATCGGCCGCGAGTTCTCGCAGGTCGGTCTGCACAGGATGAAGGTCGGCGAGCAGGATCCGCACGGGGTATTCACCCAGCCGGCGACTCGCGCGTTCGATCAGATCGAGGACGCCCTGTGCGGACTCAGCGGTGCCCTTGCCTCCCGTCGTCGGGCCACGCGTGACACTTAGGTGCTCGGGCTCGCGCCCTGGTACGAGGCGTGCAAGTGCCACCTCAGTCGTCGCATTGCCAACATCGACGCCCGCGACGAGCACGTTAGGAAATTAGTCCGCGGCGAACGTAGTGTGCGAGTGCTTCGCGCACCAACGCCGCGCAGAGCGGCGCGCCACCGTCGTCGAGCTCGCCAATAGTAGCCATCAATTCCGCTTTGGACGACCGCCCGGGCCGGAGACCGTCATAGATACGCAACACGTCGTCGTCAGAGAACACCGCGAGTTCGGCACCACGCCGAAGGTTGTCTGCCAACTGCGGGTTGCCACCCGCTTCTGCAAAAACGGCCTGCTGACGGAGCGTGTTGGGATCGACGCGAACATCGTCGGCGGTAATCACTCCCGAGCGGATGTCTGTGACGGTCAGCTCGTCAGCGGTGCGACCTGACTGCGAACGCACGACGTCGCGGTGATGCTCGCCCAAGGGGTACTTCAACTCGGCCACGTAACCTCCACCTCCTGTGGTGCGCCCGGACGAAGCTGCTGCGCCTCGCGATTGATCAACGCAACTACCTTGGCGTGGTAACGCGGCCCCATCGCCTCGCCCGACTCGGGCAACAACACGGGCGCGGGTTTCTCGCCGCGGGCATGACGCGCCGCGTTACGACCCATCAGCCGGTAGCGCGAACCGTCGATTAGTGGGGCAACGCTGAGCAACTCGAGATTTGCGAGCGTTGGTAGATCGGCACGGTGGATCAGCGCCGTGCCCTTACCCTGGATTGCCAGCGCAATACCACTCCCCGAAAGGTTTGCCGCTGTCCAGCCGATCATGCCGAGGTCGAACGAATGCGTCACACGCACCACGCGGGCCTGCACACCCTCTTCCTCAATACCCGCCAGCATCTGCCGCAACGCCTCGGCGACCGTCAATCCAGATAGCGTTAGCCAGATATCGACGGCGAAGGCGGGGGAGATGCCGATCACGACCTCGTCGGGACGCGGACGCACGGCCGCCGGGCCAACATCGGTCAGCACCACGCAGCCGGCGTGCGGTGCCTGCTCGGCGAGCAGTTCGGCATGCGAGCGCTCCTGCCGCACACGCGCCATCTCGTCCAGCCGCGTCGCCGACGGGCGATAGCCCGTGCCTGGACCCGCGTAATCGTTTGGATCCGTCAACGCACTCAAGACCCGCATCTCCTCATCGAAGATCGCTGACGTCTGCAAATGATCCCCAAACAGGCGTTGGCGCGTCATCTCCAACACGCGCTCAGCCTCGAGGTCAAAGCCGCGAATCGACAAGGCCCGCACGACATCGATCGCCGTAATGCCGCGCTCAATAATCGCATCGCCCGCCAAGGCCGTTTCCTCCGACTGCTGCTCGGCCACATCGAGGCTGCCGTGCGCCGAGACAACGCGCTCCAACTCGGCATCGTCGAAACGCATCAGGTCGAGTTCATCGAGCACGGCGCGACACGCTTCGGCAGCGCGACGCCGCAAGGGCAGCAGCGCAGCATCATCACGAGAGCGCAGTACGCCCTCAAAACCCCAGTCGCGCTGGATCATCAGATAATCGTCGATGTCCTCGGCATTAAAATTCGATGGACCAAAGGCGTTGTCGTAGGTTGGAATCGAACCAAAGCCGCTAAACAGAAAATCCGACCCCGCCAACAAGAGCGGTAACGTATGCGCCGTGCGGCGGATATCCGAAGCACTCATCTGCGTGTCATTGCCCGTACACGATTCGAGGCCGTAGAGCGTCGCCATCACATTCTCGGCGAGAATCTCGCGCATACCATTCGGCACCGAACCCGTCACGTTGATGCCATCAATACCGCCATTTTGTGTGCCCTGCGAACCGGCAGCGCGCGTTACTGCGAGACAACGCGCCTCGAGGTACAACATCGACTTGCCCTCAGCTGCGCCCATCAGCACCTCCGATCCAGACCCCGAGGTAAAGCGCATCTTCAGCCCACGCGAAGCGTAGGACGACGCCAAAAATGCCTTCGACCAGGGCGTATCGTCACCATCGAGAAACACCTGCTCGGTGCCATAGACCGAGACCGTCTCGGCATAGGATGTGAGGCCACGCATGCCCAATTCGAGTTCGGTCTTCTCCTCGATCGCGCACTGCGTCAGAGCACCAGGCGCCGGCACCTGGCTACCAATCAAGAGTGCCAGTGCCACCAGTGGCGCATCGCGCAACACCGGCACCGTCGACTCGAGTTCGCGGAAGCCGAGCGCGACCGCACTGGCGGCATCCGCGGCGATCAACAGCGGGTGGTCGATGCGATTCGTGACATGCGCCTGAATCGACGGGGTGCGGCGAGCGCGCATCTTGGTCATCACCTGCATCAATTCGAGCGGCGACAAGAGACTCAGAACCTGCGCCACCTTGGCGGGCGTCATCCCCGTGACGAGACGCAAGATCTCCGTGCGTGGCACATCAAAACCACATAGCATGCGCGCGATCGTTAGGTCGTCCAATGCCATCGCCTCCTCGGCGACCGTGGCATCAATGCCGTGCTCCGCGAGAAACGCGTCAATCAGATCGAAATCGGCCTCGATCGTGCCATCGATCTCGACGATACGTCCCGACTCCACCCGCACCGAAGGTTCGGGATCGGCCGGGCTGGCAAAGGCAATCAGCCCGAGTTCGGGATATTCGGGAACAACCACGTCGCGACTAATCGATCGCGTCGCATAGAACGCACTCCGCAACGACTCTCGTCCCGACTGCTCCATGCCACGATCGTAGTGGGTATCGCACTTCGGGTGCCGGCATGACGGCGGGCGAGTGCCTATCTGCCTCCACGAACCTGCCACCATTCCGGCATGACTGGTATCCGCCAAGGCGTCGCACTGTCGACGATGCTCGCCGTCGTTGGCGATTCGGCAAGCGGCAAGACGACGCTGACGCGCGGACTCGCACGCGTCCTCGGAGAGGAACAAGTCGCTCACGTCCCCAGTGACGACTATCACCGCTACGACCGCTCACAGCGCAAGGTGATGGGCATCACGCCGCTCGATCCGGCTGCGAACTATCTCGACATTCTCGCTCGTGATCTTGAGACGCTGTCGACACAACGCGCGATCCTCAAGCCCACCTATCGCCACACCGATGGCACGCTCGGACCACCACAATACCTGCAGCCCGGCCCCTACACGGTCATCGATGGTTTGCTGACGTTGCAGACAGAAGAGTTACGACGCCGTTTCGACTGCTCGGTCTACATGGATCCACCCGAAGAGTTGCGGCGCTCCTGGAAACTGCTGCGCGACACGACGCGCCGTGGCTATACGACCGACGAGGTGCTCGACGAGATGGATCGCCGCGAGCGCGACTCCGCGAAATGGGTGCGCCCACAGCGGGCGTTCGCCGACATCGTCATCACCTTCCGGCACGGTGCTCGGCCCGAAGAGAAAAACCTTGACGCAGAGATACTGCTGCGTCCAACGCTGCCACACCCGGACCTGACCGGCTTGGGTGGCGAGGGGCCAGACGACCTGACGATCACAAAAATGCCGCATGGCGAGGTGTTGTTGAATGTTCCTGGGATCCTGCCGCCAGGTCGCGCGCAGGAGATCGAAGAGGCGATCTGGGATCGACTCCACTTTGCCCGCCACCTCCAACTCGACCGGCTCGGGCAGTTCACCCGCGGCATGGACCTGTATCGCTCCGATGCGCTCGCCATCACCCAGCTCCTCGTGCTCTACCAACTCGTGACGGCGCGCGCCACACGCGCACTCGACGTTGCGGGTGCGCCGGGTCGAGATCCCGACATTAGCCAAAACTAGTCGGGGGGCCCGGCGATAGCACCGCGCCGATTGATACCCATGGTGGTGCCGAAGATCGCACCAATGATGATTGGTGGCAGGAAGGTCAGTGCGCGCTCGAGCAGGACACCGGCGACGACCACCGTTGAGTCGCCACCGAATGCGACCAGCATTCCCGTCATGCCTAACTCGACAATACCGATTCCGCCGGGTGTGATCGGGATCAACAAGAGCAGGCGGGTGAGGGACCACGCGACGAGGATCTCCTGCCACGAGAGTTGATCCGCCGTGGCCCCACAGACGCGGAGCGACACGACGACGCACGCAAAAACGGCAATGTTAGAAAGCGCGGTGCCCAGCAACAGTCCGGGCCAACGGTGGCGCAGGACCGTGATTGCCTGGGCGCGAAAAGCGACAAGGTGTGTGCCCCAATCGCCAGGCACGCCCCGATGAGCGATTCGCAGGAGCGGCGTCGCAAGGCGCGCTGCGAGGGCGCCGGCACGATACGCGCCAGCTTCGCTGCGAATCGCACGGACGATGGTGGTGGTGAGAGCCACGAGAGCCACGAGAGCGGCGATGGCAATCAGCAAGAGGCTCGTGCGTCGCTCGCCGTCGAGCATCAGCAAGACCATGGCTGTGGGCGGTACCACGGCAAAAAAGAGACCGTTCATCGCGCCGACCAGCGTTAGGGCGACAGCAATGGGTTGAGCAGCGAAGCCCCAGCGTCGGTACATGGCAACCTGCGCACCCATCCCGAGCGCATCACCCGCGGGCACCGCGTGCGAGAACGCGGCTGCGACTTGTGACGAGGATAGGGCTCGCCAAAAGCCGAGCCCTGGTAGCGCTGCCTGCAGCGGCGGAGCAAACGTCAAGATGTTGAATACCGCAAGACCAGCCAGCAGGAGCAGTTCGCGCGTCGAGAATTGACGGAACGTTGCGACGACGCTGGAGTAACTCGCAATCTCGGGCAGCACGATAAAGAATGTGCCGACGATCACCAACACGCCGAGTGCTCCGAAGATCAGATGAGAGCGTTTGATGCGCGCCACGGCGACAGGGTAGGGCGCCTGCCACCTATCCTTCCGACTAGAGGGGCGTAGCTCAGCGGTAGAGCACCCGGCTCATAACCGGTCAGGCCCTGGTTCAAATCCAGGCGCCCCTATCGAGCAATCACGGTCCCGCCAGTGTGGGATCGATTAGGGAAGCTGCCCGCTGGCCGCTCCGCACCGCGCCCTCCATATAGCCGGCGTACTCGTCGTCGGTGTATTCGCCCGCCAAAACCAGTCGATCGTGTGATCGTCGCAGCGTGCTGAGGTCGGGGCGGGGGCCAGGCGGCAGGCAGGTATAGATGCCCTTGGCGTACGGATCGTCATGCCACGTCTGCAGACCGGCATTGTCGAGATCGAGCGGGAGATCCGGTCGCATCTCGGCAACGCGTTCGGCCCACGTCTCGGCGCCTTGCTCGACCTCCAAGAGATCCAGCATCGGCTGCGAACCAGCAAAGCCTGCAAGGATCGGGCGGAGCCCGGCATCGCCCTCGTTCGCAGTCCAGACCCAGTAGTCGCGCTGCACATCGAGGTGGGCTGCCGGCGTCGTAACCCCCGTCAGTGGCACGAACAGTTTGGCGGCCTGTGCGATGCCAAGCGTGTTGACGGCGATTGCGACTGGAGCTGGCAGCACAGTCAGAAACGGTTCTTCACGCACGATTGCGGCGGGCAGGGCCAGTACGAGATGGGCGGCGGCGTAGGTGCCACCCGTCGTGGCGACCTTCGCGCCTGCCTCGGAGAGGTCAACGTGTGCGACTGGCTCACCCAAGCGAATGCGCGAACCAAGCTGCGCGGCCAGTGCGAGCGCGGGCGCGTCAGAGCCTGCGCCGATGCGCAGCGAATCCGCATTGTCGGGTGCGTGCGCGAGCATCTCAAGGTGCGTGGCAGCCAGATCTGCTGCGGGCGTGCCTGCGGTGCATTCGACGCGCGCCCGAAACGCGATACGGACACCATCCGACACGTTGAGGCGGTCAATTGCCTCGGCTACAGAGGTCTCATACACGCGATTGCCAAGCACGCGCAGCAGCTCGCGCACGTGCCTGCGTCCTGTCACCAACTCCTCGTCCGAGACGGACGGGCCGCCGATGGGGCGACGATCGTGGTAACTCATGCCAGCATTGACAAGCGGGATACTGAAGCGGTTGCAGAGGGCGATCAGGTGGGTGTGGCCATCCTCAACCCATTCGGCGCCCCGTTCGATACGCGCACCGTTGCTGGCGGTGTCGGACCAGGTGCGGCCACCGACGCGATCGCGTGCCTCGATCACCGTCACATCCCAGCCGGCCGAGACCAGTGCGTCAGCGGCGGTTAGACCGGCGAGGCCGGCTCCCACAACGATGACCGAGCGTTCATGCATGCCCGAAACCCTAGCGCCACCAGTAGCCTTTACGCATGGAGTCCGAGGCGAAACCCACGATTGGGGTCGAGACGTTCATGGCGGTCGACATGCGCGTCGGCATCGTGTTGGAGGTCCGCGCATTCCCGGAGGCGCGCAAGCCCGCCTGGCAACTCCACGTCGATTTTGGTCCCGACCTCGGCACGCGCTGGACGAGTGCCAAGGTGACGAATTACGCGGCTGAGGAGTTGGTTGGGCGAAGAGTGGTGGGCGCCATCAACCTCGGCACTCGGCGGGTCGCTGGCTTCGAGAGTGCATTCCTCGTGCTGGGCGCCATCCAACCCGACGGTAGCGTGGTCCTGCTCGACGTCGCCCCCGACGCCCCGCTCGGCGCGCGCATCGCCTGACCCCTACCGCTTGAGCAGGTAGACCGCGCCGGCGGCGAACAGATTCGGCACGCGACTCGCAGCGACACCCGACACATCACCACTAACGTCCAGCAGGACGCGCTCCTCGACCGTAAAGCCTTCCGCATGCGCCAGCGCCTCAAAATCTTTGATCGAGCAGAGCCGGATGTTCGGGGTCTCATGCCACGCGTACGGCAAGAGTGGCGAGACGGGCATACGACCGCTGACGGCGAGTTGGGTCCGCAGCCGCCAATGCGCGAAGTTCGGAAACGACACGATGCTGCGAGGTGCGACGCGCGCCATCTCGCCCAGGACGAGGGCGGGGTGGTGGACCGCCTGCAAGGTCAACGAGAGGATGACGATGTCAAAGGAGTCGTCTTCCAGGTCACCGAGTCCCTCGTCGATGTCGGCCTGCAGCACCGGCACGCCGCGCTGCAGGCAGGCAACGACACCGTCGTTAGTGATCTCCATGCCGAGACCGTCCGCGCCGCGCTGGATCAGCTCTGCGAGGAGCGACCCATCGCCACAACCGAGGTCGAGCACGCGCGAGCCAGCAGGCACCATCGAGGCGATGACGGAATGGTCGGAGCGCATCAGTGCTGTGCCTCCTCGAGCGCGCGCGCCAAGTAGGCCGCGACTGTACGGTGATACTCCGGCACCTCCAGCAAGAAGGAATCGTGGCCATGCGGAGATGAGATCTCGCGAAACGTGACCGGCACGCGGTGCGCTGTCAGCGTGCGTACGATGCTGCGCGAGTGTGAGGTGTCGAAGCGCCAGTCCGTGTCGAACGAGAGCACGAGAAACTTGGTCTTCGTCGCCGCCAGACACGCTCGCACGTAGTCAGCGTCGGCGAACGGATCGAAGTAGTCCATCACGCGCGTCAAATACAGGTACGAGTTGGCATCGAAGCGATCGAGGAAGGCCTTGCCTTGGTGCTGCAGGTATGACTCAACTTGGAAGTCGACGCCGAGCTCGAATCGCGGCTCGTCGCGATCCTGGATGCGGCGGCCGAACTTCTGCCGCATCGACTCCTCTGAGAGGTACGTGATGTGCGCCATCATGCGCGCCACGGTTAGTCCGTGATCGGGTCCCTTGCCCGTGCCGTAGTAATTGCCATCCTGAAAGTCGGGGTCGTTCATGATCGCCGCTCGAGCGACGGCGCTGAAGGCGATGTTCTGCGCGGAAAGGCGCGCCGTTGCGCAGACGACGATGCCGTGCGCGATGTCGTCGGGATAATCCAATGCCCACTGCAGCACCTGCATCCCGCCGAGTGAGCCACCGACTGCTGCCAGCACGCGCTCGATCTTGAGGTGCGCGAGCAGCGCGCGCTGGACCTTGACGAGGTCCGCGACCGTGAAGAGCGGGAAACTCAGACCATACGGTGCTCCGGTGGCGGGGTTGATCGATGATGGCCCGGTCGTGCCCTGGCAGCCACCGAGCAGATTGGCGCTGATCACGAATAGTCGCTCCGTATCGACGGGCTTGCCCGGGCCGATCAGCGTGTCCCACCAGCCGGGCCGTGTCGGATCGCCGTGATGGCCGGCCGCATTGGCGTCTCCCGTCAGCGCATGGCAGATCACGACAACGTTGCTGTCGTCCGGGACCCGCTCGCCATACGTTTCGAATGCCACCTCGACGGGCGCGAGAGTCTCGCCCGAATCGAGTACGAGCGGGTTGTCCTCGCTAAAGAGAACAACCCGCTGCGTCTCGACCAGTCCGAGGGAGCGGGGCTCGTGGCTGATCGCTCCCACTGTTCCTAGGCCTTTGCCTTCGCGAGTGCCTGATCGATGTCCGCGAGAATGTCGACAATGTTCTCGATACCGACGGACAGGCGAACCGCGTCCTGACCGACACCAGCAGCCTCGAGCTCTTCGTCATTGAGCTGCGCGTGCGTCGTTGACGCGTTATGGATCGCGAGCGACCGCGCATCGCCGATATTAGCGAGGTGCGTAAACAATTCGAGGCTCTCAATGAACTTCTTACCGGCCTCGCGACCACCATCAATACCGAAGGTCACGACGCCACCAAAGCCCACACCCGTATTGAGGACGCGCTTGGCGACCTCGTGGTACTTGTCGGTCTCTAGACCCGAGTAGTTGACCCAGCTGACACCGGCGCGACCGGACAGATGCTTGGCGACGGCCAAGGCGTTCTGGCAATGACGCTCCATGCGCAACGGCAGCGTCTCCAAGCCTTGCAGGATCAGGAACGCATTGAAGGGCGAGAGCGCAGCTCCCGTGTTGCGGAGCAGCACGGTGCGGACGCGACCGATGAATGCTGCCGGTCCGAGGGCATCGGACCAGACAACGCCGTGATACGACGGATCTGGCTGTGTCAATCCCGGGAAGCGTTCTGCGTTGGCGACCCAGTCGAACTTGCCCGAGTCGACGACGACGCCGGCGATTGTTGTGCCATGCCCACCCATGTACTTCGTGGCGGAGTGCACTGCAATATCGGCACCCTGGTCGAAGATCTGGGTGAGGATCGGCGTTGCCACCGTGTTGTCGACGATCAACGGTAGACCCTGTGCGTGCGCAGCATCGGCCCAGGCCTTGATGTCAACGACGTTGAGGCGCGGGTTCCCGATTGTCTCGGCAAAAACGAGGCGGGTCTTGTCGTCCGTCAGCTCGGCAACCTTCTCCGGCGAGTCCGGATCGACGAAACGGACCTCGATGCCGTACTGGGGCAGCGTGTGTGCGAACAGATTGTAGGTGCCACCGTAGAGCGTCGAGACGCTGATGATGTTGTCGCCGGCCCGCGCGATGTTCAGCACGGCATAGGTAACTGCGGCCTGGCCGGATGCGGTTGCACAGGCAGCGATGCCACCCTCAAGGGCCGCGACGCGCTGCTCGAGCACGTCCCAGGTCGGATTCATGATGCGGCTGTAGATGTTGCCGGGCACGGCGAGTGCGAACAGATCCGCAGCATGCTGCGTGTCGTTGAACTCATAACTCGTCGTCTGGTAGATCGGGACGGCGACCGCATTTGTCGTGGGATCCGACTTCTGTCCTGCGTGGATTGCGAGGGTGTCGTGGTGCTGTTTGCTCATCGTGCTGAACTCCTTGCCTATCGGCGTCGCGTCCCGGGAGGGAGGTCTCCGGAGGATGTTCCGGGACCGGCGGCGCCGCGGATTCGTTCGCGACGACGGCTCACCATCTTCCGCTTTCCTATCGGGACTTACTAGGAAAGCGCTGGAAGAAGCACCTGACGGACACGAGGTCCCGGTTGCTGTCGCGTCAAAGAGCCAGATCCCTCGGCGACTCGTGATGGATTGCAAGCAGCAGATTAGCAATCTGCACGCGCACGTCAAGTATGAGCGTGACGAGCAGCACTATCCGCGCGAACAACCAGAGTGCCGTAGGATGCAACTGCGGATGCTCCACCGGAGCATTCTTCTCAACGATTCTTACGAGGTGAAGGGCATGTCCGAGCAGGGCACCATGCGCGTCAAGAGTGGTCTGGCCGAAATGCTTAAGGGCGGCGTGATTATGGACGTCGTCAATGCTGAGCAGGCCAAGATTGCCGAAGACGCTGGTGCCTGCGCGGTGATGGCGCTGGAGCGCGTGCCAGCCGACATCCGTGCCGATGGTGGCGTGGCCCGCATGTCCGATCCCGAAATGATCATCGAGATCCAGGCCGCTGTGTCGATCCCCGTGATGGCCAAGGCGCGCATCGGACACTTCGTCGAAGCGCAGGTTTTGGAATCGCTCGAAGTGGATTACATCGACGAGTCCGAAGTGCTCACGCCCGCCGATGAGGCGCACCACATCGACAAGTGGAAGTTCAAGGTTCCGTTTGTCTGTGGCGCCACGAATCTTGGTGAGGCGCTCCGACGTATCTCTGAGGGTGCGGCGATGATTCGCTCGAAGGGCGAGGCTGGCACCGGCGACGTGGTCGAGGCCGTGCGTCACATGCGTTCGATCGTCGGCGACCTCAACCGCCTCAAGACGATGAACCCCGACGAGTTGTACACGCGCGCCAAGGAGCTACAGGCGCCGATCGAGCTCGTGCAGTACTGCGCTCGCGAGGGCCGCTTGCCCGTCGTGCTCTTCACTGCCGGCGGTATCGCCACGCCCGCTGACGCCGCGCTGATGATGCAGCTTGGTGCGGACGGTGTCTTTGTCGGGTCGGGTATCTATAAGAGTGGCAACCCAGCAGCGCGCGCCCGCGCGGTCGTCGAGGCCACGACGCATTTTCGCGATGCCGCGAAGGTCGCCGAAGTCTCGAAGGGTCTCGGCGAGGCAATGGTTGGTCGCAGCGCGAAGTCGATCCCCGAGGCAGAGCTGCTCGCCGGACGTGGCTGGTAATACACCGCGCGTCGGCGTGCTCGCCCTCCAGGGCGCGTTTCGCGAACACATGGCAGCACTGACGCGCCTTGGCGCCAATGCCTCTGAGCTGCGCACGCCCGCGGAACTCGAGGGATTGGATGCCGTCGTTCTCCCGGGTGGCGAGTCGACGACCATGGACATCCTCTTAGGCACCACGGGTCTCCGTGAGCCGCTTGCAGACGCGATTCGTGCAGGCCTACCCGTGTTTGGAACCTGTGCGGGCCTGATCCTGCTCGCCCATGATTTGGAGGATGGCATCGAGGGTCAGCGGACGCTGGGGGTGCTCGACGTGACTGTGCTGCGCAACGGTTACGGGAGGCAGGTCGCCTCGTTCGAAACTCCGGTCGAGCTGCCTGGCGAATCGACACCGATGCCCGGCGTCTTCATCCGCGCACCGCGGATTACTCGTGTCGGTGCGGGTGTGGAGGTACTGGCTGTTGTCGGTGACGACCCCGTTGCTGTGCGCTCGGGCTCTATCATGGCGGCAACATTTCATCCGGAGCTCGCGCACGACGATCGGCTCCACGCACGTTTCCTCGAACGCGTTATGCAGTCCTAGTCGGGAGTCTCACGATGTCTGGTCATTCCAAATGGTCCACGATCAAGCACAAGAAGGCCGCGACCGATAAGAAGCGTGGCAAGCTCTTTAGCAAGTTGGCGCGCGCGATTATGGTCGCAGCGAAAGAGGGCGGTGGCGATCCCGAAGGCAATGCAGCGCTCGCGAACGCGATCGTCAAGGCCAAGTCCTACTCCTTGCCGAAGGAGAACATTGAGCGCGCGATCCAGAAGGGCGCGGGCGGTGGTGAGGGCGAGAACTTTGAGGTCGTCATCTACGAGGGTTTTGGACCCGGCGGCGCCGCGTTTGTCGTCGAGGCATTGACCGACAACCGCAATCGCACTGCTGCGAACGTGCGCAGCATCTTCACGAAGGCCGGTTCTGCGCTCGGGGCACCGGGCAGTGTGGCTTGGAAGTTCGATCGCAAGGGTGTCGTAATCGTCGAGGGCGTAGCCGATGAGGATGAACTGTTGCTCGCTGCCGCCGATGCGGGTGCCGAGGATTCGGAGGGCGACGAGGGCGTGTTCCGCGTCACGACCGAACCGGCGGAGCTGGCCGCGGTGCGCGACGCCCTTGAAGCAGCGGGTTTCCATGTGACGAGTGCTGAGTTGACGCTGCTGCCGAAGCAACTGGCCGAAATCGATGATGAGGGTGGCCGCAAAGTGCTCCGCATGGTCGATCTCCTTGAAGACGATGATGACGTGCAAGAGGTGTATTTCGACGTCGAACTGTCCGATGCCGTGCTGGACGAGCAGTAAGGAGCCAGCAGGCAATGGCCGCGATGGCGCTGATCATCGACTGCGACCCGGGCATTGACGATGCCGTAGCGATCCTGCTGGCGCTTGCCAGTCCCGAACTCGATCTGCGCGCCATTACGACGGTGGCAGGCAACGTTCCACTTGCCCATACGACAGCGAACGCGCTGCGGGTACTCGACCTCGCTGGGCGTGCCGACATTCCCGTGTACGCGGGCGCAGAGCAGGCCCTCGTGCACGTCGCGGCCAACGATTCTGCGGAGACACATGGCGAGACGGGCCTCGATGGCTCCGGGCTACCCGCGCCATCGCGGAATGCCTCTTCCATGCACGCAGTTGATGCCATCGCGGAGCTGGCGTTGGCGCAGCCGGGACAGATCACGCTCGCCGCAGTCGGTCCGCTGACGAATGTTGCGCTACTGGCCGCCATACATCCGGATGGTTTTGCCGCGCTCAAGCGGATCGTCGTGATGGGTGGGTCGGCGACGGGTGGCAACATGTCGCCGTTCGCCGAGTTCAACCTCTGGTTCGATCCGGAGGCTGCTGCCCGCGTTGTTGCCTCAGGGCAGGACATCACACTCGTGGGTCTTGACGTGACACGGCAAGCGATCCTCACCAGCGCGGATATCGAGGCACTCGCGGAACTGCCGATCATTGGCGAAGCGGTCAGTGGAATGCTGCGCTTTTACATGCGCAAGCACGTCGACTGGTACGGCGAGGAGATCGTGTATCAGCACGACAGCCTTGCGATTGCTCATCTGATCGATGCGTCCATCCTGAAGACGGCGCATTGTCACGTCGAGGTCGATACGTCGTCAGGGCCGGCGCGGGGTGCGACGCATGTCGATCGGTTGGGCGTGTTTGGTGGTGCAGCGAACGCGGACTGGGCGGAGGCGATCGATGTCGAGCGCTTCCGTGCGCTCCTGCTCGGTCGCCTTGCCCGCTATCCGATCTGACGCAGGGGACGCGTGCGATCGTGCGCGTGGAGGCTAACTTGCGGTCGGCGGTGGGTCGCCGGTCTGCCAGGGTGCTGGCGGATACTCGGCCTCGTCGCCGCGATGCTCGCCGATCGTCAGGATGCGCAGATCCTGATCGCCATCGTTGACAAACTGGTGCGGGCGCTCCGGGCCTTCGCGCTTGGCAAAGAAATCGCCGGGGCCGACGCGGAAGACTTCCTCGCCGACCATCAATGTGCCGTGCCCGCTGAGTACGAGGAAACACTCTTCCTCCTCGTGATGCCAATGGAACTTTGTCGAGCGTTCGCCGGGGCGGATCAGATCGACATTGACACCGATACGCCGTAGACCCGCGTGCTCGCCGAGACGACTCGACAGGCCGAAGGTTTCGTCACCCGGCTCGTACTCGCTCTCACCGGTGGGCGATTCTTCTGCGCGTGTCAACCAGGCCGGTCGACCATCCGCACGCGTGCGGAGCCGCTCGGCAGAGCGACCATCGACGTTCGACACAGCCCACTCGCCCGCGGGGAGCATTCTCGTTTCGACCCAGCGCGCTGCAACAACCTCTGCTCCTACCTCGACACAGACGGCTTCCCACTCACCTTCGGCATTGACCAGCACAAACGAGCTGTCTGCACCTGTTGCGCGCAGCAACTCCTCAGTTGCGCCCTCGACGTCGGGCCACCAGCGTGGGTGGCGCTCGATAAATGCAACGTTTCGTGCTGGGCGTTGGGCCATACGAATAATCGTAGGGCACACCAGCGCAGGGCGATCCCGACCGGGTGCGCTCGTAGACTGCGGGTATGGTGATCCTCGGGCTCGACCCGGGTACGGCGTCCACTGGCTACGGCATCGTGGCAGTGACAGGCAGCCGGCTTAGGTCGGTCGATTACGGCTGCATTTATACGGACGCCCACACGCCTGCGGAGGAACGTCTCGCGACAATTGCGCGGGCCGTCGATTTGTTGCTCGAGCAGCATCAGCCAGATGCCGTTGCGATCGAAGAGGTCTACGTTGGGGGCAACCCCCGCACGGCGCTTGCTGTCGGTCAGGCGCGCGGTGCAGTGATGACGATGGCTGGACTCCGCCATCTTGCCGTTGCTGAGTACAGCGTGTCGCAGATTAAGACTGCTGTCTGCGGGTATGGTCGCGCCGATAAAAAGCAGGTGCAGATGATGGTCGCGGCTGTGCTTGGTTTGCCGAAACCGCCTACGCCCGAGCATGCCGCGGACGCTCTTGCAGCAGCAATCTGTCACTCCTCCCAAGGGCCGTTGCAGGCCGCTACGCGGCGCGCGGAGCTGCGAGCATGATCGCGCATGTGGCGGGCACCGTTACCAGCCGTGACGGCGAGATCCTCGTCGTTGATGTTGGTGGAGTTGGCTACGAGGTCACGGCAACACTGAGCGCGCTGTCGCGGGCTGAGCCCGGGATGGTGGTGACGGTGCCGACGTACCTGCATGTCCGCGAGGACGCGATGCTGTTGTTCGGGTTTGCGAGCGATGCTGAGCGACGGATCTTTCGCCTCCTGCTCGCGGTCAACGGCGTCGGTCCGAAGCTCGCCTTGGCGATTGTTTCGGCGCTCGAACCGGAGCGAATCGAGAGTGCGGTGTTGCTGGGTGACATCGCGTTGCTCTCAAGTGTCAGTGGGGTCGGCAAGAAGACGGCGGAGCGTATCTGTCTCGATCTCAAGGACAAGATCGCTGGGGCAGGAGTCGCAGGAACGGGCGCAGAGGCAGCCGGGGGTGCGACGTCTGATCCGCATCGCGAGGCACGCGACGCACTCGTTGCACTCGGCTATTCGGTGATCGATGCCGAGGCGGCACTGGCGGGAACGGAGGGCGCCACAGGAGTGCGGGTCAAGGCGGGACTCGTAGCCCTGAGTGGTGGCCGGTTGTGACGGACGATGCTCGTCTGACGGCCGGTCAGGAGGAGCCCGAGGACCTCGAGGTCGACGGCTCGCTGCGACCTGCACGCCTCCGCGATTTCGTCGGGCAAGAGCATGCAGTGCTTCAGTTAGAGACGTTCCTTGCTGCCGCGCGCGGCCGCGGTGAAGCCTGCGATCACGTGCTGCTGGCGGGCCCACCGGGTCTTGGTAAGACGAGCCTCGCGTTCATCGTGGCGACCGAGATGGAGAGCCGTATCCATACGATCTCGGGCCCTGCGTTGGAGCGCAAAGGTGATATCGCCTCGATCTTGACGGCGCTCGAGCCGCGCGACGTGCTTTTTATTGACGAGGTACATCGTCTGCCCCGCGCGATCGAGGAAATGCTTTACCCCGCGATGGAGGACGGTGTGATCGACATCGTGATTGGTCAGGGACCGGGCGCCAGGACGCTACGACTCGATCTCGCTCCGTTTACCCTGATTGGCGCGACGACTCGCTCGGGGCTCTTGACCACGCCGCTGCGTGATCGCTTTGGTATCTCGCTGCGACTCGAGCACTATGCGCCCGACGAGCTCGTACAGATTATTCGACGTTCGGCGGGCATCCTCGATGTCTCAATCGATGATCAGGCCGCGCAAGAGATCGCTCGGCGCTCGCGCGGCACACCACGCGTCTCGAACCGCATTTTGCGTCGTGTGCGCGATGTCGCGCAGGTGCGTGGCTGGTCGAGTGTTGATCGCGAGGGCGCGCTGGCAGCGCTCGATCTGCTGGGTGTTGACGAGGACGGGTTGGATCGTGCCGATCGTGAGTATCTGCGCTCGATCGCCGAGCGGTTCGCGGGTGGCCCCGTCGGTCTGTCGACGCTGGCAGTGGCGCTCGGTGAGGATGCGGGAACGCTCGAGGAAGTCTACGAGCCCTACCTGATTCAGCAGGGCCTGATCCAACGCACGGCGCGCGGTCGTGTCCTGACCGCGCGTGGACGCGAGCTTGCGGGCATGCCGCCACCACCACCCGGTCTGCCATCGTTGTTGGATTAGGACGGTCGATGCGCGTCGAGGATCTGGACTACGAGCTTCCCGAGGAGTTGATTGCGCAGACCCCTGTTGAGCCGCGGGACGCGAGTCGCCTGATGATCGTCGACCGCTCGACGGGATCGATCACGGATGCGACATTTGCAGATCTGCCTTCGTTGCTCGGGCCGACAGACATCGTGGTTGTCAATACCACTCGCGTTCGCCGCGCGCGGCTGCGGCTGCGGCGCGCCACGGGTGGGGCAGCCGAGGTGCTCTTGTTGGAACCTCAGGGCGATGATCTGTGGACGGCGTTGGTGCGGCCCGCGCGCAAACTCCGCGCGGGCGATCACCTGACGGGCGTGGGTATTGCGGTTGAGGTGGTGGAGCTACGGGAGGCGGGTCGGGCCGACGTGCGCCTGCATGCGGAGGGTTCGATCGACGTCGCAATCGAGCGGGCCGGAGTGATGCCTTTGCCGCCCTACATTCGGACGGCCACGGCCGACCCGGAGCGCTATCAGACCGTCTATAGCGAGCTCGTTGGCTCGGCTGCTGCACCGACCGCTGGTCTGCACTTCACCCCCGCATTATTCGAGCAAATGCGAGCGACGTGCCGCGTCGTCGCAGTCGATCTACACGTGGGTCTCGATACGTTTCGTCCGCTCGTAGTCGACGATTTGGATGCGCACGAGATGCATTCCGAGGCGTACACGATCGCGCCCGTGGTGCGACGCGAGCTGGCCGAGGCTGTCACGGGTGGGACCAGGATTGTCGCGATCGGTACGACTACCGTCCGTGTCCTCGAAACGATTGCCGACCCGAAGGCGCCCGATTCGGGCCGCACGTCAATCCTGCTCCAACCCGGCAGTCAGTTTCGTTCGACCGGTGTGCTCGTGACGAACTTTCACCTGCCGAAGTCGACGCTACTGGCTCTCGTGATGGGTTTTGCTGGCGAGGATTTGATCCGGGAAGCGTACGCTCTGGCGGTGGAACGCCGCTACCGATTCTTCTCGTTTGGTGATGCGATGGTGATTATTTGACGACTCCCGGCGATTTCAGCGTGCAGGCCACGGATGGTCGGGCCCGTGCCGCGACACTCGAAACAGCGCACGGCACCGTGCAGACGCCGATCTTCATGCCTGTCGGCACTCTCGGGACCGTCAAAGGAGTCGATCCGCTCGAGCTGCGCGAGATCGGTACGCAAATTCTGCTCGGTAACACCTACCACCTGCATCTGCGACCAGGTGAGGATCTCATTGCTGAGATGGGCGGCCTGCATCGTTTTATGGCGTGGGATGGTCCGATCCTGACCGACTCCGGCGGCTTTCAGGTATTTTCGCTCGCTGATACCCGCATCGTCGACGACGACGGCGTCACCTTTCGCAGCGTCTACGACGGCGACCTCGTGCGGCTGCGTCCTGAGGATGCGATGCGCATCCAGGCGGCTCTCGGCTCGGATATTGCGATGTGTCTTGACGAGGTACGTAGGCCCGATGCCCCAGCGGGCGAACTCGCGGCAGCCGTCGAGCGTACGACCCGCTGGGCCGAGCGCTGCAAGGCGACAACCCCCGCCCCTAGACAACTGCGCTTCGGCATTGTGCAGGGTGGAATCGACCCAGCACTGCGCGAGCGGTCTGCGCTGGAGATCCAGAAGATCGGCTTTGATGGGTACGCGATTGGTGGTCTGGCGGTCGGGGAGGAGCGCGACGTTATGTTTCGCGTTACGGAGAGCACGGCCGCGTTGTTGCCGCACGATCGCCCGCGCTACTTCATGGGTATTGGCGATCCGGAGGGCATTCTGCGGGTGATTGCCGCTGGCGTTGACATGTTCGATTGCGTGCTACCGACGCGGCTTGGTCGAACGGGTGCCGCGATCACGTCGAGTGGGCGTCTGAACATGCGCAATGCGGGTTTTGCGCGCGATCCGCGACCACTCGACGAGTCGTGTCTCTGCTCGACGTGCCAGCGCTTCTCGCGCGCCTATATTCGGCACCTCGTCGCCCAGAAGGAGCTGCTCGGGATGCGCCTGCTGTCGATCCACAACATGGCGTTCCTGCTAGCCTTGTGTGCAGCCGCGCGTGAGGCAATCATCGACCAGCGCTTCGATGCCTTTCTCGTTGACGCCCTCGAACGACTACACACCGGAGCCAACTAGTCATGCAGACCTATCTCCTTTTGTTCGTGGCGATGGCCGCGATCTTCTACTTCCTGATCCTGCGACCACAGCAGCGCGCCAAGCGCGCCAAGGCCGAACTCGCCAGCACGCTCGATGAGGGCAGTGAGGTCCTGACGGTGGGAGGCATCTACGGCACAATCGTTGAGTTGCGCGAGAACGACTTCGATCTCGAGATCGCATCGGGCGCCGTGATGCGTCTCACTCGAACTGCAATCGCTTCGGTCGTCCCTGATGCAGTGGATGACGATGAGGACGATGAAGACGATGAAGACGAATACGAAGACGAAGCGGACGACATCGATGACGATGGGTCCCTGATGACGGACGACCCTGGCGACATGGACGACCCGAGCGACACGGACGACCCTGGCGACACGGACGACTCAGCGGGGGATCGCGGAGTGCGTCCGGCCTAAACCATGTTGCGTCGCGGAACTGTTCTGATTCTTGTTGTCGTTTTGGCGCTGCTCGTTGGCACGGGCGCGCTGTCGTACCTGCGCGCCCCGGTGCTTGGTCTCGACCTGCGAGGTGGGGCCGAGATAACGCTGGAGGCCCAGCCGGAGAAGGGCCAGACGGTAACCGAGGAGCAGATGAGGCAGGCCGTGCAGATCCTGCGTACGCGCGTCGATGCGATCGGTGTCTCCGAGCCGCAGATTCAACTCGAGCAGGGCAATCGCATCTCGATCGCCGTGGCGGGTGAGAACGACCCTGCTCGCGTCTTCGCGCTCGTTGGTTCGACGGGGCAGTTGTACTTCATCGATCTCGAAGAAGGACTCACACAGGGTGTCTCGCGTTCGTTCGTCGCAGGTGCGGGGATCGTGCCGAAAACGTCGCTCTACGATCTCCTCAAGGCCGTGCCGGAGGAGCTCCAGAAGGGCGATCAGAGCGTCCTTTACGCCTTTAAGAAGGGCGACACGGCCGAGCCGCTTAATCCGCATGGCGCCGTCGACATGCCCCAGCTATTGCTGCAGGTCGGCGAATCAACACTGCCAGCGGACGTCGTCGTTTTGGGCGTACCCAAGGAGCATCTGGCCGTCAAGTGCTCCAATCAATCGCCGGCGGGATGCCCACCAAACATTACGCCGATCACGACGACCGGCAAGGAAAAGTTCTTCTGGTACATGTTCGACTTACCGCCCGTCGGACAGCGTCTCACGGGCGACGATCTCGAGAGCGCCAGATCCGACCTCGATACGCAGACGGGGCAGCCTGTCGTATTGATGGACTTCACCGGGCGCGGTGGGCAACTATTCGAGGACATCACCAAGCAGTTGGCGGATCGTGGTCGTTCGGCGTGGAGCACGGCCGGCGCTCAACCGGACCAGGAGCAAGCCTACTTCCAACGCTTCGCGATTATTCTCGATGGCGAGCTCGAGACCTATCCGACGATTGACTTCGTCTCGAATCCTGACGGCATCAAGGGTGGTAGCGCCCAGATTACGGGGCTTGATTCGCCGCAGGAGGCAAACGATATTGCGCTCGTGTTGCAGTCGGGCTCGCTACCCGTCCGTTTCGTCGCACTCTCCTCGAGCCAGGTTTCTGCGACGCTCGGTGAGGAGTCATTGCGCCAGGGTCTGTTCGCCGGTGTTGCGGGTCTGCTGCTGATGATGCTCTACCTGATTATCTTCTACCGCGTGCTTGGTCTTGTTGCGGCGCTTGCGCTGATCATCTTTGCCGCGTTGTTCTATGGCGTGATCTTGGCGATACCCGTGACGATGACCCTGCCGGGCATCGCAGGCATGATCCTGACGATAGGAGTCGCGGCAGATGCGAATATTATCGTCTTCGAACGTATTCGAGAAGAGTTTCGCGCGGGCAAAACCTTGAAGGCTGCGATCTCGGCGGGCTACTCACGTGGCCTGAGGACGATTCTCGACGCGAATGCGGTCACGCTGCTTACCGCGGGTGTGCTCTTCGTTGCATCGCAGGCGAGTGTCAAAGGCTTTGCCTTCCTGCTGGCAATCGGCGTGCTCGTGTCGATGTTTACGGCGGTCGTGGCGACCCGCGCGATCCTGACTCTACTCTCCAGCTTCTCGTGGTTCAACAATCCGCGTGTGATTGGCGCCGAGGCCAAGCCGGTCCGGTGGCGCTTCGACTTCGCCGGCCACAGGCGCCTGTTCTTTAGCATCGCAACCGCTTCGGTGATCGTCTGTATCGCTGCACTGGCAATTCAGGGTCTCAATCTCGGACTCGATTTCACAGGCGGTACGCGGATGGCGATCGTCACGACCAAGACTGCCTCGGTCGAAGATATACGGGTCCTGCTGGTCAAGGCCGATCCGACGCTGGATACGGCCATTATCCGGGGTGAAGGAAACCCGTCGGGCTCGAACTACAGCGCATTCCAGATCGATGCTCAAGAGATCTCTCCTGCCAAAGTCCAGACGATCCAACAACTCGTCAACCAAGATTATGGGCTTGCCGAGCAGATCGATGTGCGAACGGTCTCGGGCTCGTTCGGGAGTGAGATCATGCGGGGCGCGCTCCTCGCACTCGCCTTCTCGATCCTTCTGATCATCATCTACATGCTCTTCCGCTTCGACTGGAAGTTTGCTTTACCGATGATCGTGGCGCTGCTGCACGATCTGATTCTTGCTATCGGGGTCTACGCGATCAGTGGTCGAGAGGTGACGGGCGCGACGATTGCGGCGCTCCTGACGATCCTCGGTTACTCGCTTTACGACACGATCATCGTGTTCGATCGTGTCCGGGAGAACGAGCACAGCCTGCGCCGGCACACCTACGACCAGATCATCAACATCTCGCTCTGGGAGACCGTCACGCGCTCGCTCAATACCTCGCTTTCGACGCTACTACCGATTCTCGCGCTGTTCATTTTTGGTGGTGCGATGTTGCAGGACTTCGCCTTTGCGCTGCTCGTCGGTATTGCATCGGGCGCCTATTCCTCCTTCTTTATTGCCGCACCGTTGCTGGGTGTTTTGAAGAGGCGCGAGCCGGAGTATCGCGGCCGTAAGGGATCCGACGAACTGCCTGCCTTTATGCTTGGCAAGCTGGTGGATGTACCGGTCGAGGCGATGGCGTTTGCAACGACGGCAGCGGTCCTAGGGCCGGTGGTTTTAGAAGGCGCGGAGGCGACTTCTGCTCCGCCCGCCGCGACAATGGCCGGACCCGACGCTGCGGCGATCGAAGCCGCACGTCAGCGGCGGACATCCCGTCGCGGCAAACGACGAAAACCGTAGTCGCCATCCGCATGTGCACCTAGCCTGCGTAGATGTCGTCCGAGAAACGCTTCGAGATCGGCCCGTGTGCGGTCGACGACGTGCAGCAGCTGCGTGACGAGTTGGGCATGTCGCGGGTGCTGGCAGAAACGCTTGTGCGGCGCGGCTGGACCGATCCGCAGGCGGTGCGGGTGTTGCTCGACTCCGAAGGTTCGTTATACGACCCATTGGCGCTCGGCGATGCAGCGCAGGCGATCCCGCTGATCCAAGCTGCGATTGCTGCCCGGCAGCGCATCGTGGTCCACGGCGATTACGATGCGGATGGTGTCTGCGCGACGGCCGTGTTGTGCGAAGGACTGGCTGCGCTCGGTGCCGACGTGACGCCGTTTATCCCCAGCCGTTTCGACGAGGGCTACGGTTTGGCGGTCGAGACGGTGGAGCGCCTCCATGCGGAAGCGGCGCAGCTGATCATCACCGTCGACTGTGGCATTACCGCTGTTGCGGCTGCGGCGCGCGCACGTGAGCTCGGTGTCGCACTGATCATTACCGACCATCATCGCGCCTTAGACACGCTGCCGGATTGTCCGATTGTCGCTCCGGCGCTGCGTGGGCAGTACCCGTTTGATGCGCTCTGTGGCGCGGGGACGGCATATAAGTTGCTCGAGGGTCTCGTGTTGGCGTGTCAGGCGGACCCAGCAATTCTCGACAGCGTGATCGACCTAGTCGCGATCGCGACGATCGCCGACCTCGTACCATTAGTCGACGAAAATCGCGCACTTGCTCGCCGTGGCATCCGTCGTATTGGAGAGGGCAAACGGATCGGGCTCGAAGCGCTGCTGCGGGTAGCGAAGGTCGATGCGCGAGTGATTGACGCCGCCGCCATTGGGTTTCGTGTCGGACCGCGCTTGAACGCGGCCGGTCGCCTCGAGCACGCGGACGCCGCGTTACGACTGATGATGACGAAGGATCCGCGTGAGGCGCACGCGCTGGCCGAGCAATTGGACGGACTCAATCGGCGGCGGCGTGTGATTGAGGACCGTATTTTGCGCGAGGCACTCGACGTCTATGCAGCATCGCCACCAGCGCGTCAGGCTGCGCTCGGGATCGTGCTCGCGTCGGACGGTTGGCATGCTGGCGTCGTCGGGATTGTTGCTTCGCGTGTTGTCGAGCGATTGCGACGCCCCGTGGTCTTGATTGCCCTCGATGGTGACACGGGACAGGGATCTGGGCGCAGTATCGAAGCATTCGACCTGCATGCTGCTCTTGCCGTCTGCGACCCGTTCCTCGAGCGCTGGGGTGGGCATCGAGCAGCGGCCGGCGTTTCGCTCCGCACGGACCAAGTCGATGCCTTCGCGGAGGCCTTTGCTGCGCATGCGACAATGCTGCTGACAGGAGCAGATCTGCGCGCGGTTGAGCGGATTGACGCGGTCGTCTCACTGATCGACGTGACGCTCGAGACGGCCACGGACCTCGCTCGCCTCGAGCCGGTCGGAATGGGTAATCCGGCGATCACCGTACTGATTCCGGCTGCCGAGTTGACAGATGTACGTCGAATTGGTTCCGAAGGCAAGCATATTGATATGCGGGTGCGGACTGCTGCGGGATCGTGCCGGGCAGTGGCCTGGAGTAGTGGGGATCGTTTCGATGAGTTATCGAGCGGCGTTCGGATGGACGTTGCGGCTCGCATCGAGCGTTCGGTTTGGCAAGGAGCAGAGCGCGTGGAGTTGATCACGCGTGCCGTGCAACCACTCCCGCAGGACCTGCCGTTGCCGGCTGGTCTCTGCCCGACGCCGTGCGATGCGACCTGCCCAATGGTGCGAGTGCCCTCGACAGAACCGATCGCGACAGTCACTGATGGTATCCCGCTCGAGGCGATGACGGACGCGCGAGATCGTGGTGCGATCGCAGAGTTGACACGCCTGGCGGCAACGGGCCAGGGGCTGCTGATTGTCGTTTGTGACGTCGCCCGCCGCCGCTCGCTGCTGCTCTCCGCACTGCACCCAGCGCGCTTTGGGCTGCAGGGCGCACTCTTGTTCTCCGAGCTCTGTAGTGATCAGGCAGTGGCTGAGCGACTCCTGATACTCGCCACGGGACCACACATTGCACTCGTCGATCATGCCACCGTCTGTCGCTACCCGCAACTCGTAGCCCTCGTCCCCGAAGCCGTGGTGCTGGATCCGGGTCCCGCCGGTTGGGAGGCACCAGCAGGAGCACGCTGGACGCGCGTGGACGGACCAGCAGAGCATCGCTTCGCTGCAGCTTGTGCTCGCACCAACTGAGACGCGTGCTACCGGGCTGTGAATCCGCCTCCGGTAGCATTTGTCGTGCGATGCCCACTACCGCCCTCGTACCCGCCGCCGAGATTCATCGCGAGTTGCTCGAGGAACTGATCGAGGACGTGCAGGAGTATGCGCCCGACGTGGATACTGCGCGTATCGCGGCAGCCTTCGAGTTGGCCTGTGTGCATCACGACGGGCAGCTACGCCGCAGTGGTGAGCCCTTCGTCTATCACCCCTGGGGTGTCGCCAAGATCTGCGCCCAACTACGCCAGCCCGAGAGCGTGCTGATTGGTGCGCTCCTCCACGATGCGATCGAGGACACAGAGGCGACAGCCTCAGAGATCGGGCAGCGCTTCGGCAGCGAGGTACTGCTCCTCGTCGAAGGTGTGACGAAGCTGTCGAAGATCCAATTCGCGTCGCGCGAGGAGGCCGAGGCCGAGAATTACCGGAAGATGATCCTCTCGATGGCAGAGGACATCCGGGTGATCGTGATCAAGCTCGCTGATCGGCTCCACAACATGCGAACGCTTTCCTTCCTCGGAAAGCAGAAGCAACTACAAAAGGCCAAGGAGACGATCGAGGTCTACGCACCATTGGCGCATCGGCTCGGTATCCACTCGATCAAGTGGGAACTCGAGGATCTCGCCTTCGCAACGCTCTATCCGCGTAAATACGCTGAGATTGAGTCAATGGTCAACGAGCGGCGTGCAGATCGCGAACGCTTCGTCAGCGAGGCGGGAGAGCAATTGCTGATCGAGTTGGGGCAGGTTGATATTCGCGCTTCGATCGCTGGACGCGCCAAGCATTTCTATTCGATCTACGACAAAATGACGCGTCGAGGCAAAGAGTTCAACGAGATTTATGATCTCACGGCGATGCGTGTACTGGTTGATTCGGACCGCGATTGCTATGGCACCATCGGCGTCATCCACGCCCTTTGGAAGCCCATGCCTGGACGCTTCAAAGACTTCGTAGCCGTTCCCAAAAGCAACGGCTATCAGTCGCTCCATACGACAATTATTGGACCGCACGGTAAGCCGCTCGAGATCCAAGTTCGCACCATCCAGATGCACCAACGCGCCGAGTACGGTGTTGCTGCTCACTGGCTGTACAAGGATCGAACGGGGGTGGAGACGGCCTGGTTGGAGGATCTCGTAGCGGTCCAGACTGCTGATCCAAGCGGCTATCTGGCGGATCTACGGACTGGGCTTGTCGACGATGAGGTTTTCGTGTTTACGCCCAAGGGCGAATTGAAGGCGTTGTCGGCGGGAGCGACTCCACTCGATTTCGCCTACGCCGTGCACACCGATGTGGGGCACCGCTGCGTCGGGGCCAAGGTCAATGGGCGGATTGTGCCGCTGGCGTCGACGCTGACCTCGGGTGACATTGTCGAGGTATTGACATCGAAGGGCGATCGTGGACCCTCGCGTGACTGGCTTGGCGTGGTCACGACGACGCGCGCACGCAACAAGATTCGCGTCTTCTTTGCGCGGGAGCAACGAGAAGATACCGAGCAGAAGGGACGCGATCTGCTGCAGCAGGCGCTCAAGCAGCATCGCCTACCAACGCAACGCATCGCCTCGTCGCCTGTCTTGGCGGGAGTCATGCGCGAGATGGGCTATCGCAAGGCTGAAGAATTCTACGTCGCGATTGGTGCGGGCAAGATCACCGTGCCGCAGGTGATCCAGAAGCTGATGGCGCACCTCAGGACCGAGGAGGTTACGGCCGATCCGACACCAAGTCGTCGTGGCGGTGGGCGGTCGCGTGCGCTGGCGTCGAATGCGTACGGCATTGTTGTCGATGGCCTTGAAGGCCAGGGCGTGATGGTACGCATGGCAAAGTGCTGCACGCCGGTGCCGGGCGACGAGATTGTCGGCTACATCTCGGTTGGTCGAGGCATCACAATCCATCGCGAGGACTGTCCGAACTCACGCCAACTCGCGCGTACGCCCGAGCGGTTCACCAAGGTAGCGTGGAGTGGTGACGACCCCGAGGCATCGTTTCGCGTCGGGATCGCGGTCGAGGCCTGGGATCGGCCGCGGCTCTTGGAAGACGTGGGGCGCACCGTGGCCGAGCATGGCTGCAACGTCGTGGAGTATGGCGGTCACGTCAGCGAGGGTATGTCGCGCAACTGGTACGTGCTGGAGATCGGAGATCTCCGTACGCTCAAGGCGGTGCTAGCGGGGCTACGCCAGATCGAATCGGTTGTCGACGCCTTCCGCGTGACGCCAGGCGAGCGTAGCTAGGCGTTCCGGGTTTCGTGATGGGGTCGGGATT